>JAUHWN010000043.1 GCA_030424665.1 Bdellovibrionia bacterium
GCGGCTCAGATGGGTATTGAGGCGGACAGCAATCTCTACAATCAGGGTGTCGTAACCTATCCCGAGAGAAACTCGATGGATCGTATTAAATCTCGTTCGGAACCAGCTCGTCATGCCGTGCAAATTATTGGGTATGATGACAATGTTGTTCTTACTTATGAAAGACGAATGAAAGATGGAAGCTTAAAGACCTTTTCGAGAAAAGGAGTTTACTATTTTAAAAATTCTTGGGGAACCGGTCGCTTTGGTAGAAACTTTCGATACAAGGGTAAGAGAATTCCCGGCCTGGGGATGATTTCACAAGACTTTGCCCACGAATTTGGCCAATTTTATTCGGTTCGGTACAATGGAACTCTGTAAATTTAGATTCTGACTATAATACTAAGTAGAACTCTCTAAGAAATTAGAGAGTTTTTTTGTAACTTTCGGCAACAATTTTTCTATCAAACTTCTCAGAGACTAGGAATAGGCGATGGGGGTTGTCGGAAGAACCTTCGATGTGAACATAAATGACGGGGCGTTCAGAGCCCTCTATAGTTCTCTTTTCACCATTAAAAATAATAGTCTCATAGCTTAGGCCAGAAATTTCTTGGGTGTATTTCCAGCGGTTGGCGAGACTCTTTTTGAATTTATGAAGAAGACTCACTCCGTCCCACTTGGCGTCGAAGCCATCAAAGTAAATCAAATATTCCTTATTTGGCTTAGGTCCAATACGAACAATTGATACTTGTTTTCCGTCGATAGACTTGTAAGTGACAACTTTTCTAGAAAGTTCTTTGAGTAAAGGCTCGAGTGCATTGTTATCGACTTTAGGTTCGATCTTGTTTTTAGTCGAAGAGATATTTCTTTCAACATCTGTTGTGGTATGTAACTTGTTGTCCGGCTGAGCTGTCGGCGGATTTGTACTGGCTTGAAAACTGTTCGAGTTTGTAGTGGTTGTATTCGCCACGTTCCCAGTTTTACCAGGAGGAGGTGACTGTACTGTTTTGACTGAATTGGTCTCGGGTTTGTTGGCAGTTTTCTGAGCCTGTTTTTCGAGTCCAAGAATGACGATGATCATTACACAGACAATAGCAATTGCTCCAGCCATGGCAGTAATTGTTTTGGGTGTAAAAAAATTAGCAGACGATTTTTTGGCAATTTCTTTTAATTTAGAGCGTGCAGCTCGAAATTCGCCAATAGCTTTTTTGAGTGCCTCTTTAGAAATCTTAAGTTTAGGCTTGGCATCCATTCTTATGGTCGCGTCTGTATCAAAGGTATTTACCTCTTCTTCGTGACAGGCAGCCATTGAAATAATAATTCCGATTTCTCTGGTTTTAAAGCCCTCCGAGAGAAGCTTAAGCCGAATCGACTCTTCATTTACGATTTGAGCTTCGGGTCTTCTGTATTTTGAAAACTGTTCGAGTTCATCGCTAAAGTTAACCTTTTCTAAATCGCTGATAACTTCAGCTAGGCTCTTATAGCGATCATCCACGGATTTTTCTGTCATCTTAACAACAATGTCGACAAGATCTCTTGGGAGAACATCAAGAGACTCCTCGTCAAACTCAAGAGCCTTGGATTCAATATTTCGCATAGTTTGATAGTGGTTGTCTTGATAGAAAGGGTGCTCTCCGGTCAACATGAGATAGAATAATACTCCAAGTGAGAAAATATCTGACTGATATGAAACTGTTCCACCAACAACCACTTCAGGAGCACAGTAAGAAAAAGTGCCGACAAAATGGCCCGTAAGGGTCAGTGTCTTTTTATCGGTCATAAAACTCTTAGCGATTCCAAAATCAAGAACCTTGGCGCGTCCGTCTCTGTCGAGGATAATATTTTGTGGTTTAATATCTCTGTGAACTATTCCTTTTTCATGGGCTGCGAATAATCCTTCTGCAATTTGCTTGAAAACTTTAACAGCTTCAAGAACACCAAATCCTCGACTATTAATGATTTGATCAAGGGGCTTTCCATCAATATATTCCATTACAATGTAATGGGTGCTATCGGAAACTCCTAAGTTATATATGGATACCACATTGGGGTGATTGAGAGTGGCAAGAATTCGTCCTTCTTGATAAAAACGCTCTAACTGGGTTTTATCTTCGAGGCGATCAGGTAGGACCGTTTTTATGGCCACTTGTCTCTGTAGAGCATGGTCATAGCCGAGATAGACCTCTCCCATGCCGCCTTCGCCAATTTTAGATTTTACTTCATAGTTTTGGAGCTTTTGTCCGCCTCTAAATCCCATGAACGCCTCCATTTATCAGTGTAAACGATTCCTTTTATTAGCACTTGAGAGAAGA
The DNA here is from genome assembly GCA_030424665.1 of Bdellovibrionia bacterium. Taxonomy (GTDB): domain Bacteria; phylum Bdellovibrionota; class Bdellovibrionia; order Bdellovibrionales; family JAGQZY01; genus JAUHWN01. The sequence continues at coordinate 2,292 of JAUHWN010000043.1, forward strand.
CGTTCAGAATTAAAAAGCCTGGCCAAAGTCCAGCTATTTTGACTTGTTTTGAGCCTTACACTTCTTAGCCTTGAGCCCTTTGAGCTTTCCTTTTTCGATGAGCTGAGCACAGCTGTTTTTGAACAAGTAGCTGCCTATCGAAGCTTTTTCAGCGATTTTTTCAGTCATCTGATCCGGGCACATTGTAAAAGCAATTTCTTTGGCTTGATTGAGTGGGTCACCATAACTCTCAGGGAGTCCCAAGCCAGAAATTACCGCTAAATGTAGGTCTTTATCGGTGCAATCTGGTTTTGTCGTTTTAAAAGCTTTGTAAAAAAACTCGAGAGCACTCCAGTGAGTCATACGTCTACGAGTCATTTTAGCGGCCTTGAGCAAGTCTCCAGGATTCTTTTCTACCCATTCCTTGAGAGCTTCATGGCAATATCGGCCAGAGCGATCTCTGGTATGGCAGACGTCATAATCATCGATTTTTTCAAGAATAAACTTTCCGTCCTTAAAAAGAAGAGCTGAAGCTTGGTGACTGAAACTAGTAATCGCAAAAGCGAGTAAGCCGATTATAAGTGTATTAATTAGAGTTTTCACGTTTTACTCCTCCTCTTAAAGGTTGTCAGCTAACCAAAGCTTTGCTGTGTCTATACTGTTAAACTGATTCATCGAAGTATTGATCGCAATGCTAGTGCTCGAAGGTTTTGAGACTTTTATATCCCCTCCCTTGGCTTGGCCAACACTGACTTTTTTATAATTTTTAATTGCGTCTTTATAATCTTCATCCGCGCAAAGCTCTACTAGTGCATTGGCAGCTTTTACTCCTCGAAGCTTAAGTTTAGTGTTTTTAGTCGAGAATTCTACGTTGATTTTTCCACCACACTTTTGTTTAAAGTCGCTTTGAAATTTTGCTACGTGAACTTTGACTTCTGACTCTGGAATTTTCTTTTCGGATAAAAATTCGCTATCTAGAAACTCTTTTTTAAGAGGATTCGACTGCATGGTCTTCATTGTTTCAGAATCTGCGATGAGTTTTATTGGGTCTCTTTGTCCTGCGATATAGAAGTCGTAGACTTTTGTTACTGTGCCACTGACGAGTGTTTTAGAGCGTTTGCGATCGTATAGTCTAAACCCCTTAAATCCGTGAGGGGCGTAGTCGTAATCACCACGTGAGGGTTGATTTTGCTTCGTGACCATGACCCGTTCCTGTATTCCATCGACGCCAATGATCTTTATAAGATAAAGTTGTTTCTCTTTGTTGAGCGGTGATAAAATTATCTGTGCATTTCCGTAGTCGGGCATTGCTTTTAAAGCTAATGTTTTGCCTAGAACCTTCTGAGCTCCCAATAACATGAATGCAGCAACGCTGACGACTGTTAAGCGAATCACTATTTTACTCATTTTAACTACTCCAATTTTTAAAGAGTCTATATTGTATTCATCTTACGCACCGGAAAGAAGAAGTTTTCTAATTTATCTCATCGTACCGAAAGAGGGCGTCTTTACTTGTCATGGACCTAGGTCCAATGGCTATTCATCAATAATATCAATGTTTTAGAGAGCTATTTTTTCTGGACTCAAAGAAGGCTCTCAAATCCCGATCTAATACATAAGCCAGGATGGTTGAATAGGGTTCAAGGATAGAAATGCCCGCCAAGGAAGGGATTATTAATGAGCCATTTAGCACTCAACCTGGCGTTGGTTGCGGCCTTAATTTGGTTTACGACGGTTTGTAGAGCAGATTTAGGGCATCGAATATCAATCTTTCAGGTCAAAAAATCGATACCTCTAGCGGATGAAGCTCCTGTATACAGAGATTTCTACATCAATAGCGGAAGCGAATCCGAAATAAAAGTTGGAATGATCATCCCAGTGAAACGAAGAGTTCCAGTACACGACCCGGTACATAACAAGTTAGCCGGCGACCTCTATATTAAAGTTGGAGAACTTAAGGTGATTCACGTCGGAAACGGTCTTTCGGTGGGACGTTTGGTAAACACTCTCAATGAGTCGAATCGTCCGATTCTCGAATTTGAGGGAGTTATGGTTGGAGACCGATTGGATGTTCATCGCGCCCGTTTTGAAGACGAAGAGCTTGAGACGGAGACGCCCATGGTGCTTCCAAGGGCCGAGGTTCAACCCGAACCAGAAAAGCCTGAGGTCCCCAATGATCCACAGATTGAAATGTCTTCAGAAATGCCACCTAAAGAACTCCCAAAACGCAAGGCTCAGGCACCGGGACCTTTACTTTTATAGACTTTCCTTTTAGGTTCAGGTCTCAAGTTAAAGGGAGCCTATGAAAGAGACCTACTGCCAAGTGGAAGTGAATAATCTACTAAGTGAAGATGAAGATCGCCTGACTTCATTTGCCTTCGAATGGGGAGCATCAGGGCTCGCAGAAAACCTTACCTATACCCAGAAGAATGTCGCCTACGACCCAAAGTTAATCGATCAAGAACGAATTTCTCTTTTTATTTTCTTCGCAGACAAACCTGAAGAAGACTTTTTCTTACAATTACAGAATCAATTTAAGGGGAGCCAAGTTCGTTTTAAAGTTGAAGACCACAAGGATTGGCTCGAAGAGTGGAAAAAGGGTTTTGAACCATTTCAATTCGCCGGACCTTTTTGGATTGTACCCAGTTGGCGTCCCGTACCGGAAGGTGTGAGCCAGCCTGTCTTTATTGATCCTGGTATGGCATTCGGAACTGGTACTCATGAGACGACTCAGCTGGCCGCTGGTTTAATGCTCGATCACATGGGAAGCCCAGCCCCTGAAACACTGCTCGATGTGGGTACTGGTACGGGCCTATTAGGTATTCTCGCTTCGAGGCTCGCCGTAAAAACCATACACGTTAACGACATTGATTCTGAATGTTTGAGAGTGGCGGGTGAAAATTTTGCTAAGAACCAAGTTGAAAACGTCAACATCCTTAAGAAGCCAGTTTCGGAAATCAAAAAACCATATGACTGGGTTGTTGCGAACATAATTGATGGAGTTTTAATTCAGTTAAGCAAGGACCTAAAGCGCCTAATGAAGCCTAAGGGAAGGATGCTTGTCTCGGGAATTCTTGTTGAAAATGAGGACTCCTTTAAAAAACAATTTGTCGAAGCTAATGAACTACAAATCATCGAACGCAGACAACAAGGTGAATGGATTGGCCTCATTCTTAAGGACATACTTGCATGAGACGTTACTGGCTAGAGCAAGAGTCATTTTTGGAGTTGGATCAATCAGATGAAATTTTGATTTCAGGTGACTCCTTTAAACATATTGTCGGTGTTTGTCGGATGACTGAGGGAGCTCGCTTTGAAGTATTGGGTTTAGGTGAAAAAGCCCTGCTTGTTGAGTTGGTCGAGGTAGCGAAAAAGCAGGCTCGCGCTCGTCGTATCGAAGAGCGCGAGATTCCTCCTCTAAAAAAACCTTATGTCAACTTGGTCAGCAGCCTACCTAAGTTTGACGTTTTAGAAAACACTCTAGAAAAATCGGTTGAACTTGGGATTAAGGAATTTTTCGTAGTCGATAGTGATTACTCCTTCGTTAAATCAAAGAACCGAGATCTTGATAAGAAGATTTCACGTTGGCAAAAAATAATTAAGTCGGCGACCCAGCAAAGTGGCAGAAGTCAGTTGATGCCACTCCATACAGGCCTAGATTTAAAAGCATTCGTTGATGAAAAGGCGAAACTCAATAACACCCTTCATATCTTTGCCTACGAAGGGGGTTCTTCTTCGAGTTTAAAAGAGGGGCTGACCGTTGAAAATCGATCCATCGAAGAGATCTTTATTTATGTGGGACCAGAAGGCGGATTTTCTGAAAATGAGGTCGAGTTTTTTGTGCAAAAAGGGATCAAGGCTCTGACCCTGGGGGACCAGGTTTTACGGGTGGAGACGGCAGCGATCAGCTTGATTGCCGCAGTAAAATTTCATTTTGGGCTTTTTTCGTAAAAATTAACCTATTCCCTGATTTTCTGGGTCAAACACATGGAGTTGCGCCGCATTACTTCTCGGCAAATGCCTTCAGATCCAGGCTAGACTTGCATGCTGCCAGACTGCATTCTATAAATGATATGAAGTGTATGATGCGTTCAATCATGGAAGGGAATCATGGGGACTGATCAATTTGACGACTTTGAATTTAGACCGCTGACCGAAGGCCTCGGTTTTAATAAAAAAGTTGAGTCCAATCGCGCTGAAGAAAAACGACGTCATCTCATCGATGAGCAAATCGACCGAGAACTGCCGACTCGTCCTGCAGACCCACTTCTATCCCTTTCTCTTGAGACCAATCGCCCCGGAGCTCAATCTCTCGATGAAATGATGAGTGCTTTACCGCCATCAATTGATTTTCTAGAGGATGATCAAATCGAAGAAAAATCTAAGGTTCACGAGCCGATGGCGCCAACTGCAGTTAGAGAAATGAGTATGAGTCAGAGTGCTGTTGAAGCTCCAACTCCACAGAGACAGCTTAACGAAAATGTACGCCCGATGGCTGCTCAACCAGTTCCAACTACTGACTCTCGTACCAGTTTTGAATCTCCAGTAGAGTACGAAGAGAAGACTCGACCTATTCAGCCTGTGCAAAATCCATCCTCATATAAAAGAACTATCGATGAGAGCTTTGAACGGGCTTTTCCCAAAGCACCGGCGCGCAGACATCATGCCGCGACTGAGGCCATTCCTCGATATGAAGCCCCTGAACTCAATAGACTAAAGGAAATTCCCTGTAGTTTTGTTTCGGGGATGTTAGACACTATGGTTGTTGCGGGCCTCAGTTTACTATTTCTTGTTAGTCTATTGGCGATCACAAATGTCGACCTTATCGCCTTGCTTTTTAATGCATCAACGGCCGTTTCGGCTTTTGTTCAATTGAGTTTGTTGTTTTGTTTTGTAACGACTCTTTATTACCTAACGGCCCGAGGAATTTTTGGAGCTACTCTGGGTGATTGGGCTTTTGATCAGCAATTAGGGACCGATGATGATCGGGCTTTTATTGCGTACCCGATACTTGTCCTTTGGAGGTCTGTTCTTAACACCATCACTGGCTTTATCTTCTTTCCCGTTTTATCGAAGATCTGGGGTAAAGATATTCTCGGAGTACTTTCAGGGTTAAAGCTGCAGCAGAGACACTAGTTCAATGATTTTTACCACAGCTGAAGAGTGTTCTGAGTACATTGCAAAAAATTTTCCTAATAAAAAGTTAGTTTTTACTAACGGCTGTTTTGATCTTATTCACACTGGCCATCTTCGATATCTGAATGACGCCAAGGAGTTAGGTGATTTGTTGGTCGTAGGACTTAATAGTGATTCGAGCGTACGAACTCTCAAAGGAAGTAAGAGGCCCATTATTCCCGAAATGGACCGCGCTGAATTACTTAACAATCTTAAATCGGTAGACATGGTCGTTCTTTTTTCTGAAGAAACTCCCAAAAACCTCATTGAAACAATTAGTCCCCAGGTTTTAGTCAAAGGGGGAGACTACGATTTGAAAACAATCGTAGGTGCTGAGCATGTTTTGGCTCTTGGTGGAGAGGTAAAAGCTCTGCAGTTTGTTGAAGGGTTTTCTACTAGTCAAATCATAGATAAGATTAGCCAACTTTACTCTTAATTCTTCTATTAGAATTCTTAGTTTTTAATTCAATGAGCTTTAAATATTCAATTTTAAAAGTTGTATCCAAGTCGACCTGAGAAGTAGGTAGATGACATTCGATCAACCGATATTCCGACAAAAAATGAATTAATATCGAGATTAAGGCTAATGCTTGTTCTTGGGCCCGAAACACTCATTGTGTCTTCCATAAGCGAGTCTGTAATAGCGCTAGAGAATTTACCAAAGGATTTAATATAGCCGGCACCAAAGAGGATCGAGAAAACACTCATTTTGAAGCCCAAATAAAGTGTCGTCGAAAAATTCTGTATACTGATTTGATTAATTACATTTGTGCTATCGACACTCATTACAAGGTTGAGGCTCGCCGGCATGAAGCTCGCTTGTAGAAAGCCCCATCGCATTAAGGCTCCGTGGGAGCTAACTTGACTGGCTTGGGAGAGAGGTGAGAAGTGTCCGTAGATATCAAGGTTTTCAAAAAGTCCCTTTCCCACCATTAGGCGTGGAAAGTTAAGGTCCTCCTGAATGTTTGAAGTGTTTCCAAGGACTCCGAGGTCAGCTGTGTCGATTGTCTCAATACTCAAGCCCACTTCTAGGCCATCGTATCCCCCCAGAGGAAAGGGATTAGAAATAAACTTTGTGGAGCTACCGTAGCCAAGTGTTTCTAAAACCTGTTGCCGGTCACTCTGGGTCAGCTGAGTTGGAAGTCTCAGTCCAGCCATGGACTCCATTGAGAAAAGCACAGCTAGAGATAGGAATAAGAAAAATCTCATATCACTAATATAGTGCCTGGACGGGTAAGGGTCATTTGAAATTTAATTTGCCGCGACGGACAGGTTTTCAATTCGACTTAGAGCCTGATTGGCACCTTGTTGAATATTGGTGTTCTGGGCGTTTAAGGAGAGATTCTCTAAGAGGATTGAAAGGGGCTCAAAAAATTCGGCTTGGACTTGCGCTCGATTGTCCTGTTGGTCGACGCCTCCAGCAGAAGGTTGTGAGAGATGAATGAGGGCAGCCTCTTCGATCAGACTCATGGCGAGCAATGCACTTTCGATTTGCTCTTCAGATTGCAGCACTTGACCTAATATCTGTAGATATTGAAGGTTTGTGTAAACCGCAAATTTTCTGTCAGTTAATTCAATTAAAGGAGACTCCTCGGGGAGGCTCAGTTGAAAGCTAACTAATTCAACAAAACTATTCAAACTCGGTGTTGCGCCAAGAGCGTAAACTCCGAACTCTTTTAGTTGTTGGTTCTGATCTTCAAGCATGAGGCGAATAATTGGATAGAAGACTTCGGGGCCGACAATGTTCACCTGGTAGTATTGAATAAATTGCAGCACAACTTTGAAGTCAGGCTCTCCGATAAATATAAGGTCAGTCCATTCTTGAATGGTCTTAGGAACATCAGGATTTTCTTCTTCAGCTCTGAAGGGGTCTTCTATGCTTTCTGGGGGAAGAGCGCCATTGATTGCAGTGTCTTGAGGGTCGGATTGTTCAGCATCTTTTGCTACTTTGGGAGCCTCGATTTCTTCAACGGGCTCATCTGCAACTTCTTCTTCAGGCTTTTTCTTTTTCTTTTTTTTCTTTTTCTTCTTCTTTTTAGTTTTTTTAGACTTATCCTTGGACTCGACACCCTCGAGGCCAGCTTCATTTTTGGCTACGACATCTCCATCGTCATCACCCGCGCCGGGCTCGTATGGCTCGTAACTTTCCTCTTCATAATTACTATTGTCTGCGACCTGGGTTTGGTCAGAGGTTCGATTGAATGGAAAGTTCTTGGGTCGAATTCTCTCTTTTTCGGATTTTGTAAGAAGAGCTCTTCTGGGGTTGAAACTAAAGGAGAGATCGTCTTCAAGAATCTTGAAAATATCATTCTTTGAAGGGGCCCAATCGAATCCCTTCATGGCCTCAAAGCTCAGGCCGAGAGTTAAAATGATAGCAATTAAGCTCCAGTATGTTCTCGCTTGCACTATATCTCCTGCTTCTTTAATTGGCAGGAACTGTGCCGAGAGTGCTTTTGTAAGTCTTTGATAATATTAACTTTTTGGCAGTAATATTTTACACCGTCTCAATATGAGTGCCTAAATATCATACAGGTTGAGGAGTGAAGCTATTTTACTCTTTAATATCAATGACTTAGATCCAAGAAATGGTTTTCGCTTAAAAAGCTCTTATCGCCCTAATTTGTCGTTATTTATTGGGAATTTCTGAGATTAAAGCCCCCTCAACGAAGGTCTAGACCAATTGAATGCAACGCGTTAAAATGGCGTAACGAGGTGCTTTTTGAAAATTTCAAGTCTTGGGCCGTTTAGTGCTGGCGAAGTCTACACAGAGGGACAGGAGCTAGCGAAAGCGCGCAAGGAAATTCAAAAGAAACTAAGCGGTGAAGTGAAGGCTTCGCAGGCTTCCGCTGATTCAAAACAAGAGTTTGATCAGAAAGTGCATCCCATTGATCTTGATGAAGCGAGAAAGCGGCGCCAAAAGAAGAAGCGAAAGTTTGCAAAAGGTAGAGTTAAGGCAAAGAAGTTAAATGGCTTGAAAGCCTATCACAAAACTCTTTGTTTCGAACAAGATCGAAGACAGATCGGTAGTGTCGTTGACCGTCGCATTTAATATGGGCTAGAACATTATCAAGAGGGGAACTATGGCTTCTGAGAATTCACCACCGGGCTACGAAGTTGTCGATTCTGATAAAGAGTTAAATCATATCTTTGAAGTTTTTAAAGATAAGAAGCTCATCATCCATTGTTCTACTAAAACTAGTGGCCGTCATGTTTTTGAATCCCTCGCGTTTCAAAGTCCTTTTTTGGTTGTTAGACCGATCGACAATAGAATTCTACGCTTTGAAAATAGAGAAAAGGTAGTCGTTAATTTTGGAATTGATCAGGGACTTTATTTTTTGCAAACCGATCTCAAGCTTCAAGGCAAGAATGAATACGCAATTAACTTCGACCAGAAAATATACAAAATTCAAAGAAGAGATAACTTTCGACTAACACTTCCGGAGGATTATTCCGTTGAAGTCGAATTTGAAAAGGGTTTTATTCCGGGTTCGGATCGTTTTAAGTTATCGAATTTAAGCCAAGGAGGAATGGGTGTTTCAATTCCTCAGTCAAAATCAATGTCTGTAGAAAGAGGTCGTCGAGTCGATGCGACTCTTTATCTTCCAGACCGCGATGCTTTCGCAATCCATGCCGTTATCAGACATTACCGCGATGAAGCTGAGTTTGTGCAAGTAGGGTTTGAATTCGAGGCTTTGGCCCCAGAGTTAGAGCAGCTACTGGGTAACATAATGATGGATCTCTATCGCCTCATGTTTTCTCGCTACCGAGATGCTTGAATGAGAATCCATTGTTGAGACGAGCGCGGAGGTGGTTCTCTCGGCGGTTCTCGATCGAAACCTTTCTGGTAAAATATTAAAATCACTTCACAATTAAAGAGACACAGGACTAAAGCCTAAAGTTATAACGCAGTGCACCGATATCTATGGTGACTGTTAAAAGGATCTTTCTGTGGGCGGCACTCCTTTATTGGCTTAACTGGGAGGGCCTAGGTGTCTCTACGTATTAATTCAAATGTCGCGGCCTTGACGGCTGCGAGGCAACTTAATCAAGCACAGCGCAAGGCTGAGAATGCGATGGATTCTCTGGCTACTGGCTCCCGTTTTTCGCGGGCTTCGAACGATCCCGCAGGTCTTGCGGTAGCGCAAACTCTTAAAGCACAGATTCAGAGTAATAGGGCGGCTCAAAGAAATACAGATCAGGCGATCTCACTCATTCAAGTAGCAGAAGGCGGGCTTAACGAACAAAACAATATATTGATAAGAATGCGCGAGTTAGCAGTTCAGTCTGCTAGTGACACTCTTTCTGATACAGAAAGGAATTTTCTCGACCTTGAGTTTCAAGAACTTCTCGAAGAAATGGATCGAATTGGGAAAACAACTTCATTTGGTAATAAAAAGTTACTAGTGGGTTCGGGTGAGTCTTTTGACTTTCAGGTAGGGGTTAACAAAGGTGATGAGAATGTTGTGAAGTACCAACTCAAATCTGATACGACATCTGAAGGACTTGGTATTGATACGCTGGGAATTGCGGATCAGGATGATGCACTCGATTCTCTTGAAGAGTTGGATAGTGCCATCATTAGTACTGTAGAGGCGCGCGCTGATTTCGGCGCTATTCAGAGTCGTCTCGAATTTGCGCAAACCAATTCTGAGATTCAGGATGAAAACCTTTCGGCGGCTCGTTCGCGGATCGAAGACACAGATATTGCTCGGGCCACGGGAGAGTTAGTTCGGTCACAAATAGCGACTCAGGTTGCGACGGCAGTACTCGCTCAAGCCAATCAAACTCCGGAATCGGTGATTCGTTTGATCTAAGAATGAATCATTTGTTCTGTTAAGAAACTCTTTATCTATCAAAAAACTCAAATTTTTTTTGAATCGAGACTTGTGTTATTTCAAGCACAAGACGCGCAGTGTTATAAAAAACCTGGACCTAGGTATTAAGTTACCTGGACCAAAGCCGAGACGAAGTCTGAACACGTTGGAAGACTCCTCCCGGAACGGTCCTTTTAACAGTCATGACCTTTCGGATGTGGGGAGATCAGTCAGTCACCTGATTTCCCTTCTTTGCTTCCAACACATTCGAATTTTTTATTAACTTTTTTACGCGGTGAAAGCTTGAGGTGCTGGAGCGTAAAATCGGCGGACTTTTCCGTCTAGCTTTGGAGGCAAAAAATGGGCTTAAGAATTAACACAAATGTTGCGTCGATAAACGCGCAACGAAGACTCTCTTCTCAGCAAATGAGAGCTGAGAAAGCATTATCACAATTAGCATCGGGTAGTCGTATTACGAAAGCGGCAGACGATGCAGCAGGACTCGCCATTTCAGAGAACATCCGTGGGCAAACTCGAGGTCTTGCAATGGCTAGACAAAACGCATTTAACGCGATTTCTCTAGTGCAAGTGTCTGAAGGGGGATTGAACGAGATTTCAAATATCCTTATCCGACTCAGAGAACTTGGGGTACAAGCGGCCAGTGATAACATATCAGATACCGAGCGCGCATTCCTCAACACAGAAGCAACCCAGTTAATAGCAGAATCAGATCGTATTGCTAGAACAACTCGATTTGGTGATCAAATTCTCCTCGATGGTAGTGGAGAGCAATTGGATTTTCATGTCGGTCCGTTTGCCGGCGATGAAAACGTTATCTCATATAATGTTGATGCCGATGCGACTGCAGAGACTTTGGGGATCGATGATATCGATATCGCCGATAAAGATGGAGCGAAAGAAACATTGGGTGCGGTCGATGATGCACTCGTGATGCTTGGTGAGCTTCGTGCTGACTTCGGTGCGGTTCAAAGTCGATTGCAAACGACCACTGCGAACTTAGATATTCAATATGAAAACTTAAGTGCTGCGAAATCAAGAATTAAGGATGCCGATGTTGCCTTAGCAACTTCAGAGTTGGCCTCTGCGAATATTCTTCAGCAAGCAGCTGTTTCAGTGTTAGCACAAGCTAACAACTTCCCATCTTCTTCTTTGAGACTTCTGGCTTAGGTCAATAAGAAAGCTTTGGGATACTTATACAAAAAAAGATTTGAGTAGTCGCCCACAGAAACTACTCTTAAGCCCGCCTTGGGGAATCCGTTCCCCAAGGTATATTTTGGGCCTTTCGGGCATTTCATTTTAGGTTTCTGAAGACGTTATGTTCCCTCAAAGCCTGTTTCAAGTGGCAATACGAGAACGTATAATAATTGGACATATCTAAAATTTAGACGTTGAAACCGCTGTAGTTTTCAATACGGCTTCATATTTCTGGCGTTGTCTTTGCTCATATATATTATATGAATTGGTTTTTCGGATGGATTACCTTTGTTTTAAGGCTCCTGCATCGAAATGCTCCAGTGAAGAGAAGGTTAGAGTCGGATTTTGATAATATGGATGACACTCAAAGAGAAATGGCCGAAGGTGGGGCAGGCCTCTTGTTGTGGATCCTAGTTATAATCGGACCGCTCGGATGGGGTAGTTTTTTTCTCGGTGACAAAAATTTAAATCTCGACCGCAAAGCTGCAAAAGCTTTTTTGGAGATGTTTGCTTCAGAGAAAAAAGTCGCTTCTAACCATCTAAAGATTTACGATATTTCTTCTAAAGCCCCAGAGGTCAAAACTCTTCCAACTTATTACTACAAGGGCAGTAGTAAATCTAAAAATCTGCTGGACCCCAAAGACAAAAAAAGCTCGACTCGACAATGAGTGGGGCAATCTACCTTTAGTCGGGTCTTGAAATCTGTAACTTGATACTTGTCCAGTCTATTAACCCTATCTTGGTAGTGTTTTCTTTACCAAAGTCTAGTTTCAGCATGACGAAGGTCTAGTTTACCTAGACGAGACTTCAGGCTGCCCAGACCTCGCCGAAAGGGGAGTTGTCAGTTGCAAAACACTAGACTGCTTATCCCAAAGTTCCTGGACCTTGAGTGACTGCTTGGTGCAGAAATTGAGCTTCAAAGTGATTTGTATTTGATACCAACGTGTTCAACCAAAGGGCGACAACGATGTCGCCTCCTTGGCCCAAACTAAATAGGTCTAGTGGCTAAGGGTAAGAGGGAATTTGCAAATTAAAGGAGCAAACTCATGGGTTTGAGAATAGCAACTAATATTACTTCTCTAAACGCACAAAATACTTTGGCGAGAAGTACAAGAAACATTGAAAAAAGCATGGCTCAGTTAGCCTCGGGAAGTCGTATTACAAAAGCGGCCGACGATGCAGCGGGCTTATCAATTTCAGAAAATTTTAAAAGTCAGATTCGCTCACTCAAGCAAGCTAATAGAAACGCTAGTGATGGTATTTCACTTGTGCAGGTAGCTGAAGGTGGTCTTAACGAGATTTCAAATATCGTAACTCGATTGAGAGAACTAGCTATCCAGGCAGCATCGGATACGGTGTCTGATGTAGAGCGAGGCTTCGTAAATAAAGAAGTACAGCAACTCGTTAACGAATCAGAGAGAATTGCTTTATCTACTACTTTCGGAAAAACACAACTCCTCGATGGATCAGCTGGTACTTTTGACTTTCAAGTCGGTGCACTTAACGATGACTTCAACGATAGAATTTCATTTGATGCTGCTGAAAACGTTGCGACTACCTCTGAACTCGGGATTGATAGTCTCGATTTCAGTGAAAAGGGAAGTGCACAAGAAGCTTTGGAAACACTGGATGCGGCTCAAACTACTGTATCCAGTTATCGAGCGAACTTAGGTGCCCTTCAAAACAGACTTATCTCTACAACTGATAATTTAGGTGTACAGGTAGAAAACCTCTCGGCTGCGAATTCTCGAATTAGAGATACGGACGTGGCAGATGCAACTTCGAATATGGTTAAATCAAATATTCTTCTTCAAGCATCTACTGCGACATTATCGCAGGCGAATCAGATTCCACAAAACGCTCTTAGATTACTTGGCTAATCTGAGTGAAATATTTGAGGCAAAGCTCCTTTGCCTCTAGTACCCGACCTATCCAGAGAGACTTTTGTCTCTCTGGGCGGTACTAAGGGTCTAGAATAGGTCCGGTTTATTGAACATCGTATTTAAATGAACCGATCTAAGAGTGAGATGGATATCAAATTAGCAGTTCAAAATTTTATCTCACGGAGTATTTCTCCGAGCCCGGCTAAGCAAAAGCAAGTTAAGTCTGAGTCGAGTTCCGACAGAGACGCGGACGGGAGAAGAGAGAAAGAGGATAAGCGCAGGGCTTTAACTCCCGAGGAAGAAATGCAGCTTATTGAATCCCTCAAGCAGCTCTCAGGCGTTAAAAAGAATAGTCTAAGTGTAGAAATCAGCCAAGAAAACTCAGCCAAAGTCTTGCTCATTAAAACACCTGAAGGCAAGGTTGTTCGCAGGATACCCCAGAGTGAGTTCTATCATCTCTTCGAAAATCAAAACCAAGGTACTAAGAAAAAAACTGGTCAGATTCTCAATAAGGCAATGTAGAAGAAATTTCCCAGCACAGTGTCTAAATCCAAGGTCCAAGCCATATTATTGACTCACGCTTAGAGGGCAAAGTCTGAGAAACTAAGGTATGCGGAAGTGTGTCAGGAGGACCCTTTGCCAGCAATTACTTTTGGAGGAATGGCTTCAGGATTGCCGCCCAACATTGTGGAGACAATCTTAGATGCTGAACGAATTCCGATAAATACGATTAATGCCAGGAAGGCGAAAACTGAGAATAAGCTCAAGCTTGTTCAAGATCTCGAATCAAAAGTCTCCGGTATTAGAGGTTCGCTCGGTGAACTCGCGAGCACCCGTGGTTTCCAGGATATGAAACTCCTTTCTGGAGATCCGAATATCATTGATGGTGTCGTTGACCCAGAACTGTCGAAGGCAGGTAGCTGGAATGTAGAAGTTGTAAGTCTTGCGCAAAAGGCTGCCGCTCTAACTAATGGTTTTCCAGATAAAGATCGTACAGAAATTGGGATTGGATATTTTAAATTTGATACTCCAGACGGTAGTAAAGATGTCTATATCGATGGCTCATCAAACACCCTTGAAGGAGCGGCCAACGCCATAAATAGAGCAAACCTTGGCGTGCGAGCTTCAATTATTCAAGATAGCGAAGATCCGGACAATCCCTACAAGCTTCTTCTTTCGGGAGAGACAGTTGGTAATGATAATAAAATTAATTATCCGACACTTTACTTCTTGGATGGCGATCAAGACATGTATTTTGATGGCGCACGAGAGGCAAAAAATGGAATTGTAAAAGTTGATGGCTTTGAAATCGAAATAGACTCAAACAAACTGGAAGGGCTGATACCGGGAGTGACCTTAGACCTTAAGCAGGCCGCACCAGGGAGACAAGTTAATGTTACGGTCAAAGAAGATTTAGAGCTCGTGGTTGGTAAAGTTGAAGAGTTTGTTAAGTCAGTGAATGAGGTTCTGGGCTTTATTCAGCAGCAAAATGCGATGGACCAAAATACAGATACCTCATCGACTTTAGGTGGTGATTCTCTTTTAAGAACTGTAGAGAGTCGAATGCGATCTTTAATTCTTACCCCACAGTCCGGAATTTCAGGTCCTATAAAGAGACTTAACCAGATAGGTATAGAATTTAACCGTCAAGGTACATTACAATTTAATAAAGACAAGTTTAATAAAACCGTAGCCTCGATGCCCCAAGAAGTCAGCCAGTTATTTGCCGGAGACGGTTTTACCAGGGGAGTTATTCCCACTGTTAGAAAAGTTGTTGGTGATTTACTCAATTCTGCATTTGGTCCCATATCTAACAGGAAACGCGGACTAGAGCAAAAGATTCGCAGAGCGGATCAGAGAATTGAAAGTAAAGAGCGTCAGCTCGTAAGAAAAGAGCAAACCTTGCGCATGAAGTTTGGGAGATTAGAAGAAACGATCTCGCGATTGAAATCACAGGGTGCAGCTCTCGGACAATTAGGTGGAGGCGGAGGTTTACTGTCCTCTCTCCAGGCTAGCAGTTAATGTTGAGGTGAAATGAGTAATCCGTATCAGAAATATAAAGCGACATCGGTACAAAGTGCTTCAAAGGAGAAGTTACTGCTGATGCTTTATGAGGGCGCTATTAAATTCTGTAAAAAAGCGGTAATCGCCATCGAAAAAGGTGACATTGCCGGTCGCGGGGAAAATGTAAGTAGGGCTTACGATATAGTCTTAGAGTTGATGAATACCCTAGATCACAAAGTAGGTGGAGATATAGCGGCGAATTTAGAGCAGCTTTATATGTTTATAACTGATGAGTTAACACAGGCGAACATTAACAACGACGTAAATCGTTTGAATAACGCGATCAGAATTTTGACAACTCTTTATGATGGCTGGAAACAAGCAATTGAACAGCTAAAAAAGAATGACACAAAAAAGACTTCATCTTCGGGAGGGTGAAATGAATAGGATCATACAGCTATTTAAAGAGAGAAATCATTACTTAGATAAGTTCATTGATCTCAACACCTGTGAATTACAGAAGTTCAATTCTGGTAATTTTGAAGATGTTGAAGTGTTCTACGAAACAAGAGATCGTCTCCTGAACCTCTTAAAGTGTCTTGAAGACCTTATCGAACTTGAGTATGAGACAATAAAAAACAAAGCGATAGAAGTTAATGGTGCTTTAAAGCAAGACATTCGATATCTCTTAGGTCAGAAAGAAGAAAAGATTCAGCTCATCGTAGAACAGGACATAGAACTTATTTCGCTAGTTGATCAAGAGAAAACGAAAATCTATCACACAATGAAAACAATCAAAAAGGGGCGTAAAGTGATAAGCGCCTATAAGTCCAAAAATGAAGGCACTGTTCCTTAGTCGATATAGTCTGAGGTCTTAGCCAAAATAATGACGTTCCAAATTTGATAGCAGTCAAAAGCTCGACTTAATTATTCCTAAATAAAACATGTTCGAATAGGTTTGTGGCATCCACGTTGCTACTAAAAGTGTTAAGTGGAGGTTGCCTATGTCAGGACTCTTGTCGGTCGAAGGACTAAAGGAACATAATAAAGTTCAAGACATCAATTCAGAAAGTGAATTTCTGTACAATGCTCTCATCTTAATTCAAAACCGAGAGTTTCAACTAGCTACTCAACTTTTGGAAAGATCTGTAGATATTTATCCGGAAAACCAGGATCTCAATTATTGGTTGGCATTGAGTCTGAGAGAGTCTGGACGTCCCGGTGATTCCATCGAGCAGTTTCTGGGTTTTGTCAGTGAGAATTCAAAACCAGAAGCGTTATTCCGATTCGCGGAGACTCTTTATCAAAACCACAAAGATGCAATGGCTATTGAGGCTTTTCAGATCTTCTTTTCAACGGTCGAGCAAGGTAACCCATTTCTTTTTGATGCATTTAAATTCTGTGGAATCTCTTGCCTTAGACAAGGAGACCTTGAGGCCGCTGAGGAATATTTTAATAAAGCTTTTACTCTAAATAATCAATCATCCGAGTTGCTAGTTAACTACGGAACTCTGGAGATCCAGAGAAATAACTTTGCTGAGGCACTTCTCAGATTTAGAGAGGCCTTGCACGTGAATAAAAATAATGACCGTGCCTGGGTTGGACTAGCTATGATTCATAATCAATTAGGTGATATCGAACTAGCCTATGGCAACTTAAGAGAAGCGCATAGCATTGAACCGTCAAATACTACGGCTATTGACCTGATGATTTCATGGCTCTTTAGAGATCAAAAACTCACAGAGCTTGTCGACTTTGTTGAGTCTCTTGAGAAATCTGAGCAATTGAATGACAACTATCGAGTCCTTTTAGCGAAAATCTATTTTAAAAAAGCTCAGTACGCTAAAGTGAGAGAGGTTTTGCAGAGTATCGAATCGTCAGGAAAGTCGTCCGAAGAGTATAGAGAAATTCTCCAATGTTTAGAGCAGATGGAGGAAGTACAAAATGTTTGAGGTGGTGAGTGCTCGTTCTGGCGATGAAGTCGTTAAGCTAGATGGTCGATTCTTGTCTTCCAAATATGATCCAAAAAAGGAAGCTTCTTCGTTTGTCGATTCAATTTCTGTTGATTTAGAAAGGTTCGAATATATTTTTTTGATCGGTGCCAGTTCCGGGTATGAGATTCGTTGCCTTTTGGATAAATACAAATCCTTAAAAATCGTCGTCTTTGAAGAAAACACTGCACTTGTCGAGTGGGTAAAGAATAAAATTCAATCTGATCGTGTTCAATTTATAAGCGAGCCTCTCGGGGCGTTTAGAACTCAGGCTCAAGTACAAAAACTTTTGAGAAAAGTATATTTCACCACAATTCTTCCAGCTTACCGAGTAAACCCCAGCGAGATTAAGTTACAGTTTTTTGAATTATTTCAAGCAAGGAAGCCAGATTACTTTAGAGAATGGCAAAAGCTTCTCAAGAGGGATAGGCACCTCAAATTAAGATCAGAGATTAGGGCCGATTTAATTTCAATTAAAGATGTAGAAAGTGACGAGCACAGTCGTCTCAGTTCTACCTTCAGGGTTCTTAGGGAGCTTATCGCATGAAGATCTTAATCGTTCAAATGTTGAGAATGGGAGATATTGTTCTATCGACACCGGTAATTTCTGGATTGATGAAAAAGTACCCCAATGTAGAAATTCACTTTCTTGTAAATAGAGAGTGTCAGCGCATTTTTAAGTTAGTTCCTGATGTAGCAAAAGTTCACCTTTTTGATCGAAACGAATTGCAAGAGTCCATTGCTCATTCGGATCGTTCATTTTTTGAGGCTTTTAATCGTTTAGACCATTTAATAGAAGATCTAAATGCTGAGAATTTTGACCTAATGATCAATTTAACCCACAATAAACTGAGTGGGTACTTTTGTGGCGAGATCAATGCGACCGAAAAGTTAGGTCTTAACATCAAAGGCGATGTCGTTGAATTTGGCAGCGCATGGTTTCAGTTCCTTAATGAGTACGGAAGTGATGACGGAGAAGAGTGTTTTCATTACGCGGACATATATTACAAAGGCAGCCTTCTCGAAGGTCGTACTGAAAAATTCCTTTTAAGCGAAGATGAAGGGGCGCAGAATAATGTCATATCCCGATTTTCGGGTATTCAGGACCTCATCCTAGTTCAAGCCTTTACTTCTGATGCAAAGAAAAATTATGGAGTTAAAAATTGGCTACAGTTCGCCCGTAGTCTTCATTCGGTATATTCCCATGGAACTTTAGTATTTGTAGGAGCTCCCAATGAAGAATCGGAGCTTGAAAATATCGTACATACTCTCATTGCTGAAGGGATTTCGGCGGTTAAATATATTTGCAGTATTCCGGAACTCTATTCGTTATTAAAAATTAGTAGGGTTTTAGTTACTGGAGATACACTAACTAAACATATGGCTGTAGCGGCTGAAGTTCCGGTAATAGAATTAGCGCTAGGATCAAGCAGGCCATCGCAAACGGCTGCATTTGATCAGTCTTCGATTGTTGTCCAGCCCAATGTACTTTGCTCACCTTGTGGTCATAGTGAGCAATGCTTTAGAACATTTCACGCTTGCGCTAATTCCATTGATCCTTATGCAGTCGCCCTGTTAACAGTCTATAGAATGCTTGAGGATTGGGAGAACATCTTTCAATTAGCTTCTGAAACCCAGGATAAAATGAAAATATCTACGACCAACCTTCTCGATGGTCCCGTTTGGTATAAAGTTCCTGTGCAAGATGTATTCAGTGAAAAGTCGGTGGCATTTTGGATTAGTAAAGTTTCATGGTCCCTATTTTTGAATAGTAGAGATACGGCAGGTTTCTTTGAAATAGGTACAGAGACGTACAAATTGCACAAGGTACTCTCCTATCGGTATTCGGATATCGATTCGTCTGATTGGAAATACATGTACGAACAGTTAAGAAGAATTTACGAGTCGTGCGAAGAGCAAATTAGCCTTTGCTTGTCTGAACTTCGTTCCATCGCTCACAAGTATGAAGAAGCAAATATTGCTAACGAGATGAGTATAAAATTAATGAAGATTCGAAGAGAGTTTCAGGGTTTCCCTTTTATGGAGACTTATCTACATAGTCTGGATGACATTCTTGAAGATAACATCTCTTCGTCATTTGTTCGATTTCGCAGAATCATAGAAGTGCTCAAAGTTTTGAGAGAGCGCTTAATAATTGAATCAAAAGTAACAAAATCTCTCGTATCTCGTGTGGAGGAGTCTCATGGAAGAGAAATATAGTGCGAGTTTCTTCGTTGCACTGAAGCGTCTCAATTTAGAAATTAGAAAGGTCTGCGGAGAAGATAAGCAGTCGCAAAAAATCAAGAGAATGAAAACAATTGTTGAATTACTGAAGGAGCAGGTTCCCGGTGAAAATTCTAATCGTTCAGCTCGCTAGACTCGGTGATATCTATCAAACTTGGCCCGTTCTTAGGCAGCTAAAGCACAAGGGTCATGAGGTACACCTTTTAGTAAGAGAGAAATTTAAGGCTGCGGCTATGGGGTGTGATGCGATTGATAAGTTACATGTGCTTGATAGTAAGCAAATGCTTGGCGGAGTGCTTCATGCCGATTTTCGCTTAGACGAGAGTCTCTTTGTTCTCGATCAGTTTATTCGAGACATGAAAAAAGAAAATTATGACCACCTCATTAATCTCAGTTTTTCTCCATTTTCGAGTTATCTTTCTTCGGAGATCATTCACCATACAAAAACCAGTGGATATACCTTATATGAAGACGAGTTTCTTTGTATTCCTGACGACGCGAGTGCCTACTTTTTTGCCCAGGTAGGCCCTGGCAAGCCCAATAGAATTCATGTGACAGATCTTTTTGCAGAGGTTGCTGGTGTTGAGTTGAGTGACCAATCATGGCTGACAGATTTCGACAAGGACGAAAGTAAATCGAGGCCGAGAATTTGTATTCACTTAGGGGCGAGTCAGAAAAAGAAGACCTTTTCTCCTCGCCACATAGCTGACGCAATTGTCAAATTGCGCGAAGAGCGAGATTTCGAGGTTGTTTTGATAGGAAGTCCTCAAGAGGTCGGTCTTGCAGAGCAGTTCAAAAATATTTTTGGAAACCAAAATCTCAATTGTTTAGTAGGGAAAACTCGTGTCCAAGATTTACTTGGCATTATTGGAAACAGTGATGTCCTTCTTGGAGCCGATAGCGCTCCAATGCATATTGCGAGTCTTGTGGGTACGCCGGCACTGAATCTAAGTTGCCGAGAAGTCTCCTTTTACGAGACGGGGCCACGTTCTTGGGGAAGTCGAGTTCTAGTCTTCGATCATCCATTAGAAATATCTAGTGACGAAATTCATTGTGAATTGCGTTCAATGCTCGACGGGTCTGAGCCAATCTATTCGCCGGTAATTGTAGCTGGTGAAGGAAGAACCTTTGTTGAGGTTAATTCTGATGAGTCAGATCCTTTTGAAGTTCAATTACTAGGAGCCCTTTATTTGAGTAAAGACTTTCCAGAGAACCTTAGTTCAGAAGATCAGATGGTTGTAGATCAAATGTATCAAGCGAATTTAGTGGCAATTCAAACTTTACAAAGATTTGGCGATGAAAAAATTGATAGTCGTTCGAACTTGGTACTGAATCAAGTCGACCAGTTAATGAATCAAGTAGAGCAAAACTTTGTTCGTTGGGCTCCATTAGTTCGTTGGTATAATTGCGAAAAATTGCGAATCGGGCCAATGGACTTAAATGAGCTCATTGTAGCGAATTTGCGAGTGCACCAGTGTTTCCAAGATATCCTAAATTATTATCATTCTATATCTAATTCAATTTCTAAAGAGAGGGTTGAAAATGAAGACCGAAGTGATTACAAAAAATCATATACAAAAGAAATTTAAGACCTGTTCAACCTTCGGGGACCTAATTTCCTCACTCGAAGAGATCAAAGAGAAAGAAGGTAATGTCATTTGCGGGATGCGAATTAATGGTCAAGAAGTCAGTCTTGATGACGAGAAATCAATGGCGCTTTCAGGGGTTGATTTTATAGAAACCATCGAGCTTAAGTTTGAAAACTCTAGGGACCTAGTTTTCAATACAATGAGTTCTCTTATTAGTTTTCTTCAAGAGTTGAGAAAGCAGAGTAAAGTCGTAGCTCTCTCATTTAGAGAGGGGCATCACAAGGACGGTATTCAGCAGTTTGCTCAATTTATAGACTCCTGTGAATGGGCCAATGACTCTCTGTTTGAGCTTCGGGCTGCATTTCACAGTCAGGATATCAAGGTAAAGAGTGAGAGCCTTTGGATATCGACGAGCCAAACTTTCGCCGGGGTTCTAAAAGCCATGATAGGTACCTTTGAAGTCAGAGACTACGTACTTCTTGCTGACCTACTGGAATACGAGCTCACTGAAGTCATCGACTATTGGGTGGAGCTTTTGCAGGGTGAGTTTGATCATAATAAAAGAAAAGGATTGATTTCAGATTCAAGCCTTGGTTGATTCTATATAGATGGATATAGAGTCTCGGACCGATCAAATTGATAATTCGAAAGTATTGTGGGTGAGCCCGACGGAGCTCACCTCTCATTTATTTGACCACATGCAGTCGAGTGGATTTTCTGTAATTCATCACAAAAGTTTTTCTCATCTCCAAGGAGAATTGAAAAGTGGGTCGTTTTCACTTCTTTTCTTAGATTGGAACCTTGGTGCTGATGTTATTGCTGAGGTTCTTAATTTCGTAAAACAGGCATCTGTATCTGTGGGGGTTATCTTACTGATTGAAGAGCTCGGCCCGGGGCAGTTGCAAAAATTTGTGAATAATTATGCCCCATTCGATATAATCATTAAACCCATTGATAAAGACCATCTGTTGAATGCCTCTAATAAGGCTTATCGTCGATATCTCGCAAACGAAAATCGCAAGTCTCTGATTCTCAAGTTTAGAGAGCAAAATGATAAGCTAGAAGAATTAACCTTTGGTCTAGAGCAGATAGTTCACGAAAGAACGCTCAATGAGGAAAAATCCAAGAAGCAAGCTGAAGAAAAATTGAATCACGTCAGAAGTTTGGTGAGATTTATTAAAGAACTCGCTTTTACTAATACGGTGGACGACTGGATTTTGTTGTTCAGAAAGAGTCTTAAGTCATTTTCCTCCATCCGACAGCCGATATTGTGCTACGCCACTCCCGATCGCAAGATGAACGTTGTCTACATGCAAAAGCAACAAGTCGTTGAAAGGCAAACGGAAGAGTTAATTAAACAACGCTCTCGAATTATTACTGATTCTGAGGAAGATCGCCACTTTTTAGCAAATTTTTTCGGTCGTCCTTTTGGTAAAATTATTTCGATTCCCATTTTCCTATCAAATATTTACTCTTCAAGTGAAGGATTTTCCTCTGTTCTTTTTATCGAACATGGAATGGACGATAAAGATGTCCAGGGATTCCTTGATTATCTTTCTGATCGTCTACAACCCTTGCAGATTTCATTGGAGAGAATTCTTCTTGAGTATCAGCTCAGATATACATCGTATCAATGGGCCTCTACCTTTGATGGTTTAGCAGAACCTATTGCGATCGTTGATTTTGACTACAATTTGATTCGGTCTAATAAAAAATTCGAACTGACAGATTCAGGCTCAAAATGCTTTAAGCGATTCAACGACTCCGATGAATCTTGTAGAGGCTGCCCTGTTAAAAGGGCTTTGAAAACCGGTAGACCGCAAAAAGCGCAAATTAAAAGAGGGGATAGTTACTTTGAAGTTCAATCCTATCCCATTCGAGTTGGTGATAATACAAAACTGACGGCCGTCATTAATTATTACCTAGATATGACCCAGGCTTTGGCTTTAAGAGGGCGGGTGATACAAAATGAAAAAATGGCAGCGATCGGCCTTCTTGCGGGGAATATTGCCCATGAACTTAATAACCCGCTGACTGGTATTCGGTCTCTCTCACAGGTTTTAATCAGTACGATTCAAGAGCAACAGGTAAGGGACGATCTGAAAGAAATCGAAGTGGCGGCTGAGCGCTGTCAAAATATTATTGATAATTTGCTTTCATTTTCGAATTCAGAAGAAACTCGTACGAAAACAAAAGTCGAAATGAGTGATATTGTCAAAAAAACACTTCCAATTTTGAAGACAGCGATGCGCGATCATAATGTGGGAATTGAGTTGAGTAGCGAAGAGATAATGATTGAGGTTGAAATTCAACTCTTTCAGCAAGTAATTTTTAATTTAATCAATAACGCCTGTCAGGCTATGGAAGATGGTGGCGAACTTATTGTAGAAACCTCGAAGCAAGGAAGCGAAGCGCAGTTCTTAGTACGAGATACTGGGCCGGGTATTCCTCCAGAGATCTTATCTCAAATATTCGAGCCTTTCTTTACGACAAAAGAAGAGGGAAAGGGTACAGGTTTGGGCTTGAGTATGAGTCGTTCAGTGATTGAATCTTTTGGTGGTAGGATTGAAGTTGATTCTCAGATTGGAACGGGAACGACTTTTAAAGTTTTGTTACCAATTTATAGTGGAGATGCGAATTGAAAGTCCTAGTTGTTGATGATGAACAGCTTGTAAGGCGTTCTCTAGCTCGAGCCTTCCGGCTAAAAAAGTACGAAGTCATCGAAGCGGAAGATGGTAAAAAGGGCCTAGAGCTGTGGATAGAGCATAAACCTGAGATTGTAGTATTAGATGTCCTTATGCCTGGTTTAAGTGGCCCTCAAGTTGTATCAGAACGAGGCCCACAAAGTGAGTCTAAGGTAATAATGATTTCTGCTTACTCTGGCGAGCACGATGTGACTACTATCACTGGAGAAGGAATCGATTTATTTATTCCCAAGCCTTTTGATGATATATTTAAAGTAGTTGAACGTATTGAGGAGGTAGCGGGTGTCCGGTGACTCTGATTCAAATAGAAATGTTGTTGCCAAGGGTATTAAGCCTTATCCAATTAAGATCTTTCTTGAAGATAAGACGGGGCAGCGACTTGGTTTTACAGCCCTTGAGTTGAATCTTAAAGGAATGATAATTGACACAGGTGAAGAACTTTTAACGTCAGGGCAAAAGTTCCTTGTCAATTTTGATTTGCCGTCCATCAAGTATCGAGTTCAGGAATACGTCACCATCGTTAAGACCTATGATCAAATGATAGGGGCAAAGGGTGAAAGTGAGCACCAGAGACGTCGCCTTGCAGAAATTCAGTTCTCTTCTCTATCAGATCTAGGACGTAGAAAAATTGTATCTTTTCTTGTTGCTATTAAAGCGCCAGGGTTTAAGTAATAATGCATGAGAATTATTTCAGGAAAGTTTCGAGGGCAAAACCTAGTCCCGTTTAATGCCGATCACATCCGTCCTACCACTGATCGAGTCAAGGAATCCCTTTTTAATAGGCTGCAGTTTGATATTGAGGGCTCACGAGTGCTCGATTTGTTTAGTGGAACCGGTAATCTTAGTTTCGAGTCTATTTCTCGTGGTGCCAAAGAGGTTCAAGCTGTCGAGTTGAATAAGAAGTCAGTTGAGATCTTTGAAAAGAATCGTCAGAAGCTAAAAGTTGGCAAGGAAGAGTTAAAGCTTCATAAAATTGATGTGTTTAAGTTCGTACAAAACTATTCGGGCCCTGCCTTTGATATCGTCTTTATAGACCCACCTTTTACCGAAAAGTGGGGAGACAAAGTCATGCACGTAGTCGCCGAATCACTCGTTTATGGACCTTCGACTCGAATAGCAATAGAAACAGCAAAGAAGGAGCCCTTTGCTGACAGCTATGGTCCCTTGGTGCTAGAACATCAAAAGGACTACGGCGATAAAAAGCTCAGTTTTTTTTGCAAGGAAACCTCAGAAGAGGAAGTCTCTGAATAACTTGCCCTCAAAAGGAGAAAGCATGCTCTCAAAATTAGTATCTCAATTACAGCCCTCTCCGACTCTTGCTCTAGCCGCCAAGGCGAAAGAGCTCAAAGCCAGCGGAAAAGATGTGATTTCACTAACCGTAGGTGAACCCGATTGGGAAACCTATGATGTAGCGAAAAAATCTGGGATCGATGCTATTAATAAAGGGATCACTCGATACACTCCAGCATCGGGGAGTGCAGAAATCAAAGAGGCTGTTGTTAAACTCATAAACTCCCAATTGGGTACATCATATAAAATGAATAATGTAACAGTGACAGCTGGAGCAAAGTTCATTTTGTTTTCTGCTCTGAACTCCTTGTTAGATCCGGACGACGAAGTCATTTTGCCAGCGCCATTCTGGGTGAGCTACACGGCCATGGTCGATCTCTGTCGTGCAAAGCCTGTCATCTTAGAGACAGGACTTGAAGCCAACTTTAAAGTCACAGCGGAGCAAATCGAGAAGGCGATCACGAGTAAGACTAAATTGATCATGCTGAATTCACCTTCAAATCCGACGGGTATGGTTTACTCCAAAGATGAATTGCGACAAATTGCTGATGTCTTGATGAAGCATCCAGATATTGCAATTGTCAGTGACGACATTTACAACCAGTTGTGTTTTAACAACGATGGCTTTGCTCCCCATCTTTTGCAAGTAGAGCCAAGTTTAGGTGATCGCTGCGTTTGTGTGAACGGTGTTTCAAAGGCCTACGCAATGACTGGTTGGAGAATCGGTTGGGCGACGGGACCAGAGAACATAATCAAGGCAATGACGAATTTTCAGAGCCAAGCACTTGGAGCTGCATCAAGTATTTCCCAAATGGCTTCCGCAGCAGCCCTTAATGAAGCCCATAGGGATGTGAAGAATGCTCTGACTCAGCTCAATCAAAGGCGAGAATTTGGTTTTGAAAAGTTAAGTTCGGTTCCCGGTTTTAAACTGCTGAATCCTGAAGGGGCATTTTATTTTTGGATCTCTATTTCTGATCTGATGTCCAAATCAAATTCAAAGTTTACTTTGAATGACTCAAGAGCATACTCGAGTGCCCTCTTAGAAGAAAAAAACGTTGTCGTTGTTCCCGGTCAAGAGTTTGGTTGCGATGGTTATATCCGAGTCAGCTACGCTGTTGAAAATGAATCAATGTCTAAGGCCGTTGAACGCTTTACAGAATTCAATAGGAGTTTCTTATAGCAGGACTCTCTATAGGTCTCGCTTTCAAGACTTGGGTCAAGGAAATCGTCTAGACTTTGAGAGCGGGGACCTTAGTCAGCTTGTGTCTCCCCAAGCCTCCCACTAAACTCTTAGTGTCACATGGAGGCGACAGTGGAAATCATTCATATCATCCATTTCTTCATAGAAATAGTATTGGCAGGAAGCCTATTTGTAGTTGCATCGAAAGCTCTTAGAAAACAAAAAGATGACCCTCGGTTATCGAGTGGATTGCAGCTCTTGCAAAGTAAGATCGCTGTCCTCGAAGATCTATCGGATCGCACAGAAAGTCAGGTTTCTCAACTGATCAAGTTATTAGAGGCTAAGGGTAAGGACGTTCAGAAAAAGATAAGTAAAGCCGAGCAGCAGATAGAGCTGATCAAACAGTCCATGGAAAAAAGCTTAGAAGTCGCAGAAATTTTTCAAGACAAAATTCCCCACGAAGAAATTATAGAGCGTCAGAAGACCTATAATTATATGAAAGCGGCCCGTATGGCCTACCAAGGACACGATATTAGTGAGATCGCTCGAGTCGTCAACATCCCTTTTGGAGAGTTGGAGATTCTTGTAAAAATGAATCGTGAACAGCTTCTTGTCGACGAGAATCAAATGCCAGAGTGGGCAAAAATGAGGATGCAAAAGGAGCAGGAACAAGAGCGAGAGCGAAGTGAAGAGTCGGTTGAAGAAAGTCGCTATAATAGCAATCAATTTGAAGGGGCCTTTGAAGTTCCGCAATACGACAATCAAAGTCTAGAGGCCCTGGGTGAAAACTTTCGCAAGGCCTGTCAGGACTTCGCCCAAGAGACAGTGCCCGAGCAAGCGCCGATTAGTGAAAGAGTTAAGGAGCTTGCAGGAGATATAACCGAGTCTCTCGGACAATTTCTCCAACACCCCGATCAAAAAGTTCTGAGTCGTCCGAGTTTCTTTGAGGAGTCTCGAGAAGATGATGCCTCTACGGTTGGGGTCGCTTCAAATAGAGAGCAGAGTCGGGTGTCGAAAGTTGAATTGAACTCCAATCAAGTCGATGAATTCGATTTAGATGCTCTAAAGAAAAGTGCGACCGAAAGTCTTCTCGGAAGCAAAAGTATTAAAATGCCAGCGGAAAGTACTTCGAAAGTTAGAGATGAAAGTGTGAAGGCATCAAGCGCCAAGCCGCTCGTGCGAAAAGTTGAGTTCCCTCGCATTTAGGAGCTTCTTTTAATGTTTCAGAACTCTAAGAGTCTTCAGATCGGTCAAAGAATAAGAGCTCGAGCCGTCGAGCTTCGGGGAGA
>JAUHWN010000204.1 GCA_030424665.1 Bdellovibrionia bacterium
ATCTTTAAGCTTTTCACAAACGTTCTCCTGGTGCTTACTACTATTGTCGACTAATCACCCAAAAAGCCCAATGGAGAACTCTGTCCCTTGCCACCCTATGAGACAACTTTACATTCTTTTAATCCCAGTTTGAGAAGAGCGAAATTGAGAGTCCATTTATGGGGGTATTTGCTCTTCGGTCCTTTAGTACCAGTTACTAATTATTACCGTAGAGTCAGAGCCCGAGTATTCTATAGCTTCTTCACAACCCATGGGTTCGGTGTCTTCATCGAATTCACCATCACCATCTAGATCTAAATAGGCAAGAAGATCATAGGTACCTTCCTCGACTGTTTCAGGAGTGAAATGATAACTTTCAAGCATCACACTCATCTGGCATACTCCGGCTTCGCAGTGGATCGTTCCGCTGGCTTCGGACTTAATTTTCCAAGTTTGGTGATAAGAGTCACACCCTTCGATTAATGCTATGTGAATTAATTTGCCGTTGTTAACCGAATCGCACTCTGGAATTTCAGTAGAATTACAGCTGATTTCAACACTATGAAGATCCACTTCCTCTACCCCAGTGGGGTTTTCAAGACATGAAGTCAGAATCAAACAAAAGGTCGCAAAGGTTGTGACCTTTACAAGCACTTCAAGCATCTCGGCGCCCTTCATAACCATCTTCTCCACTTCAACTTTCACCCCTTCTTTTCGCTCAAAACGCGGGATAGGTTTATTTTAAGAGCGATAAGATCCAACGCAGTAGTTGGTCTTTTGATAATAACTCTCTATGAAACGAACTTAACTTAATTTTAGTGGGGCTTTAATGGAGCATTAATAACGCCTTGAAGTTACAATAAAATATTGTGACGTTCTTCACCCTCTCTTAACGTGACCCTAAAGCATTTAGCGCCTGGCCCTTTACTTTCAATTGAGCTCTGAACACCCTACAATCACCCCTTTCAATGGCTCAAATTGAGATTTCAGCAACAACCTAGAAGAATACAATAGATAGAGCTGAAAGATAGGATTGATCGCTTATAATAGAGGTGGGTTAGGTACTCGGGTAATACCATTTTATAGGTGGGGATATGTTTATTTTCAAAAATAAACGCTTTGTCGTTATTTTATTCATTGGTCTTTTATTATTTTTTCAAAACTGTTCTGACTTTTCCCCCAAACAACTCCAAGAAATTGACTCTCAAGTCTCAAGCTTTGCCTCTAAAGTGTCTTTAGCAAATTGGTGCAAAAATGGGCTATCAAGCTCTCGAAAATCAGATTTAATATCCTTAAGCGGTGCTATTGAGATCGGCCGTCCTTACCTAAAACCAACAGACGATATTGATGCGGCCCTAACTAAATACGATATCCTCTATCATCCGAATGCTTCGCAAAAATCCCCTCTCATCATTTACTTTCATGGTGGTGGCTTTAAAGGTGGAGACAAATGCCAGCTCTTTAATACGAATTTAAACTTTCCCATCGAAGAACTCCTGCAAAAAAACTACGCCATAGCAACGGTCAATTATCGTTTGATTGATAACAACCCCAGTAAAGGTATTCGCACTTCTTTAGATGACGCCGTGGTGGCTCTACAAAAAATCAGACACCGGGCTCGCCAATACAATATTGATCCAGACAAAATACTTTTAGCTGGAAGTTCTGCGGGCTCCGGAATTTCATCGTGGATTGGCTTGCAAGACGACATGAAAAGAGTCGATAAAACAGGTTTTCGTAAGCAATCAACACGTGTTTCAGCACTCCTTCTTTTAGAAACTCAAGCTAGCTATGACACGCTCGATTGGGGCACGAGTGTTTTCTCTGACGAGTTTGGTGGCCTTGATTATATTGACTACTTATTACAAAACAATAGTCCTTCTGACTTCAGAAGTATCTTGGCAGATTTTCGTACTTGGTATGGCGTCGATGACATTTCTGAACTTTATTCTACTCGAGGAATTCGTCTTCGAAAAAAACTCGACATGCTCAGTATGCTCGATTCCACAGATCCCCCCATGTATATTGAAAATATCAAACAGCCTGATGCTATTGATCCACAAAAACCAACTACAATATATCACCACAAAAACCACGCTCTTGCTCTGGCCGAAAAAGCTAACGAAGAAGGGGTTTACGTGATGTTGACTGTGGGCAATACCTTTAAGGTTTCGAGCCGGAAGATAAGAAATAGGCGCTTTAATTTCATTCACAACTACTTTACGAAGTACCATGAGTGAGTATGTAGATCCTACCTGGGATGCTAAAAAACTGCTTATTTTTGCTGCTTCATTACTCAACTAAATCATTAAAATCACTACTAAAAGTGACGAATTTGCGCTTAATTTGTGGGTTTTACAGGTATTTTGTAAAGCACCACCATACATTTGCGTTTTTATTTGCGCATCGGTCTAAAGCCGGGTAAATCCCACTAAATTTTATCGGAGCCATTAGGGGCTCTGGTTCACATGTCAAATGGGGAGTTATCAATGAAACTTATGACATTAATGACACTTGTTCTTTCTATGTTCATGATGACAGCTTGTCTTGAAGACAAGTCTGCTTCTACAGAAAAAGCACCTGAAGCTATGACTGAGCAAACTGAAACGGCTGATGCCAACGCTATGGAAGCAAAAGACGGTATGGAAACTGAAGGTGAAGAATCAAACATGGAAGCTGATGCTGAAACTGCTGAAGCTCCTAGTGATGAAGAAGGTTCTTCTGAATCAGAAACTATGTAATTTATAATTACAGTTGATGATCGGAAAAGGGCAGCTTCTAGCTGCTCTTTTTTTTGGTGCCGTTGCTGGCGAGGTGATTCAAATCATCGTCGAAGAACGAGAAGACTCCAACTCTTTACCTTTTGGTAGCGAACTCGCGTTACCTTTTGGTGCCTGGTGCTTTTTGGTTGAGAACTGCGTTATCCACTATAGATTTCCTTTTCTCCTAAAAACCCCCTTGTTAAGATTTTCACTCAGCAAGGAGGCTTTAATGATACGCACGATTCTTTTCTTAATTCTTACTCTAGGATTTTTCAGTGCCTGCCAGGTAAAGCCCCCGGTGGATTCTTTTACGTCGGTAGATCGCAGTTTAAGGCGTGCTTGCGAAAACGTGTGTCGCGATATGGATATGTCACTTACATCAATTGTTGTGGTTTCGAATCGCTCGGCTTGTGTTTGCGGAGTCCCTTCAAAAAAACGAAAATCATCGGCAATAGACCAATCCGGAGGTGCCGTTGCTGGTGAGGTGATTCAAATCATCGCCGAAGAACGAGAAGACTCCAAATCTTCAAACGCCAATGCTAAATTCACAAAAAAAGTTCTCGGTCTTTAATTCGAAATTTTCGGCCTCAACTCAGTCTTAATTCAGTCTCAAGACGAGACATTTCTTAACAAATCCGTAGGGCTTTTGACCAGGAGAGCCCATATATGGTGGTTTCCCCACAAATATTAAGATTGTGTAATGCTAAAATATCTTAAGAATGATGGAACGTTATCTGGGATATCTCAAAGCTATTATAAGGACTAGCTTCCTTTTACTTGCTCTAGCGAGTCTGGTCGCCTGTGTGGGTCAACCCAACGGCGTTGACTCTGAAGATGTCGGTCCAACCACTGATCCCGAAATCCTAGTTGATCCCCTCACTTCTACTGTTACTGTATCAAACACTTCTGTAAATTCAGGAAGCTCCATCACTGTCACCGTTCAGGTTTTTGATATCAGTGGTGAATTAGTAACTGCAAACATTCCCGTTTCGTTTAGTTTAGATAGCGGAAGTAGTACTCTTAATTTTGGTAGTGTTACTAACAACGGGGATGGAACATTTTCGGCAACAGCGACTGGTTTTTTAGCAGGCACTCCTGCAGAAATTGGCGCCAGTGCCAACGGTACTATTTTAGTAACCACCAAGCCAAGCGTTCAAGTGAGTCCTGGCCCCATCTCTGCTGCCACCTCACAAGTGAGTGTTTCTGCTACAGCCATGCTCCAAGGAAACGCTATAACCACAACTCTCCAAGCCCGTGATGCCGCAGGAAACACCATCACCACTGGTGGCGAAACCATTAGTTTTAATTTAAGTGGTGGTACAGCTGGTGGCTCATTTGGCGGAGTTACTGATAATGGTGATGGGACCTATGATTCGGTATTTACTTCATACCAGTTTGGTTCAAGTAGTTCTATAAGTGCTTTAATTGATGCAAACCCCGTTAGCGACACAGAAGCTATCGAGGTCTTTTTAGCCGAGTACCAACGAACTATTTCTTTAAGTGCAGCCACTAGCCTTGTAGAATACCAAGTTAAAATCACACTAAATGGCGGTAACTTCAATTACGCTCAAGCCGCTGCCGATGGCAGTGACGTGCGCTTTACTGATCTTTCCGGGAACCTTTTAAGTTACTGGATTGAAGTTTGGGATCCGGCGGGAGACTCAATTATTTGGGTACAGTTACCCACAAGTGGTACAAATTCATTTTACATGTATTCAGGCAATATCAACTTAGCCGACTCATCAGATGCCATTGATACTTTTAGTTACTCGACAGCCCAAGCTTCTTATGCTGAACTCAACCCCCAATCAAATAACCAAACCATGCGTGTCGCTTCTTACGGAGCTGGTAACTCTGTTACGGTTGAAACTAATTCCGGACCCGTTAATCAAACCATTGGACTTAATTCTTTTAGTGATTTTTCAAATGCCGTACAGGGTTTAATTAGTTCTGTCTCCCCTATTGCCGGAAGACAGCTTTACGCCAGCCGCGCCCACGACTCTATTGTTCCAATGTCGTTTAAAGGCACACAATTTGGTTACGCGCGATCCCGCGGATCCGACTCTTGGCACTTTTATAACCCAGGACCAGCGGTAGCGACTATTACCGTAAATAATTTTAATAACTCTGGTGCTAGCGGCGGATCCAATACCGTTTTTAATATTAATCCAGGTGAATTTGGCGGTGGATCGGGCGATGTGAATTATTTTGGCCTTGTTGAGGCCTCAAGCCCTGTAATCGGTTTTTATCGCAACGGCAATTCCGATGGAATGGTATTGGTTCCGGCCCATCAGGAACTCATAGGAATTAACTCTAATGATGGAAATATCGGCTGTATGGTCGATGGTACCAATTTAACTAAGTATGGGTCTGATGGAAGCTCAGTCGCTGCGACCTGTGATAAGGGTGATGTCGTTGATATTGGTAATACCGGTTCACAAGGGGCGGCCCCAGCTTATCATATCGTATCTGATCAACCCATCATCGCCCACTCACAAGCGGACTCTGACGGAAGTGAATCGGGAGCTTTCTTTCCAACTGATGAACTCAATACCGAGTACTTAATCCCAGGTGATATTCAGTATCTGGCAGTTGCAACCTTGTACAATTCAACGATCACTGTTTACGAGCAAGATGGAACCTGTTTGCGTAGATGCACTTATCTTTCTTTCCAGTTCTTCTAATATCCGGGAGCGGGAGCCTTTGTCGGACAAGTCGCACTCAAGGTGCACGCGTTTTGAGTCGTTGGAAAAAGATGCCGGTTTTCGCCGAGAAAGATTGAAAAGCGAGACGGCCGGTTCTAGCTTCGAAATATCCTCGATGATTGATTTTCCAATCCCAGAAGAACCTCCAGTTACTATGGCTAGGTCGTATTTAGAGCCC
>JAUHWN010000044.1 GCA_030424665.1 Bdellovibrionia bacterium
TGGGTGCCTCGGGAACCTGATAGGCACTTCCATCTGTGGCAAGTCCGGCAACATTCTCAACGAATAGAGAAAGAACCCCTCCTTCACCATCAGTTCCGTAGTAGGAGTCATCATTGCCAAAGCCCGTATAAAACAAATTGGATGCAGACTTATCCATCCAGGGGTAACTTCCACCAATAGGCTTCCCCTTTGGAATGGGACGATTTAAACTGTCCCGAAGGGGGAATTTCGCAAAATTAAAACGCCCATTCATCTCAGAATCATGGTAGGCATAACTCAGTGGCCTAAAGTTGATAAGCTTTCGTACATCACACTGTTGCTGACGATCACCACTGGCATTGGTATCCGGATAGGTCGCATAGACCATGTTGATATTAGATGCAGTCCCTTCCCCATTTGGTAATGTGAGTGTCGCTTCATGCAGACGCGCAACAAGCAAGCGGCCATTGCCGGTCATCACTGGTTCTGCCACTTTTGGAAACTGAATTCTTTCTGAATATTTAAAACTCCCATTAATAAACTGAACATAATCGATTTCAGCATCGGGCGTTTTAGGGTTCTTGACTCTCACAAAATAGTCTACCGAAGCTAAGCGAATATCGTGATTAAGTCCCGGGGTATTGGCGTGATCAACATGATCTCTGTGGTGATAACGAGTAATCATCGTAAAACGGTAACAATCATGGGTTTTTGCACCATTAGGACCACAGGCCCATGGCGATGGATGCTCTTCTGATTTTTCACAAAGAAAGGTTCGCTTCGCGACATACTCATCTAAAATCGCTGGTTTACTTTCAAACTCTGACTCAACGAAGATGTGGTCTGGTTTCTCTGTCATCATCGGTGTACCAACATATCTTCTTCCGCTGTAATTCGCGGCGTCGGCACTATAATTGGACTCATCGTAAAGATGATTATTCACATTTTCGGGCTTTAAAATATAGAGCGGGACACCGGTTCGACGATCATTGGGGTGGGTCTTTGAATACTCGTTGTAAGATCCTCTTCTTCGAATAGCCACCCGTCCATCGTTACTAAAGTCAACCGTCGGAAGGTGCGGAGCCATGGACTCCAACTTTCCGTCAACATTTTTAATCGTAACCGTATCGATGTTTCGAGTTGGAAAATCTGGATAATTGAAATTGTTAAATAAGACTAAGAGAAAGAAGACACCGAAAGAAATCGCGACGACTTGCTTCATAACTATCCCCACTAACGTTCTAGACACACCCACTTACTATTATAGAGATCATCACGGAATAGTTAAAGATTTTAGGAATTGATTCCCATTCGGGAACGAAAAATTTTTCTCATTGTGGCTTAAAAACTGGAACTCGATATTGAAAATGGTCCCTTAGAAAAAAAAATGCCACCCACTACATGGAGCGGGTGGCTGACAGACTAAGAATTACAAACCCTATGGCTTTTCACAGCGCGCCCTTAATCGCGGACGCATCATGCAGTTTGGTCCACCAATGAGTAGACCTTGATCTCTTTCAAGTTTTAATATTGTTTTAGTGCCAGCTTGTAGCTGGATCGGCTCGTCAAGACTCAGCTTTAAACCCGACGACCAAGTACTGGGCGCTTTAATCTTGAGCATCTTCCCATTTCTAAATTCAACTTCGACAGATGCCAGTAATAGTCGAACTTCTTTAGCTTCGATATCTTCACTTGCTGTAAGCTCGATACCAGCTTCAAGCTCTGATACATAAAGAACTGTGTCTACAGCTCCTAGAACTTCACCATAATCACCTTTAAGAACTGCGAGAGAAACTGTGAGACGAAAGTCTTTTATAAAACTCGGTCCGCACATTCCACCGTTTCCAGGAAACATTCCACCATTACCTGGTTGATTGCCGTTGCCTGGATCTGCATCTGGATCAGTATCGGTATCGCCTTGCCCGGTCTCGCTATTTTCTTTATCTGGAAGACTATTATTGCCCTGGCCTGGGCCAACTTTGGAAGCGACATTACCTTCGCTAAATAAAATGTCATTCGAACAAGCCGTAAAAGCAAATACGCTTGCGACCATCATTAATATACGAAGTGCCCCACCTAATTGATTCATATAACATTGCCCCTGTTGCACCCTAACTACCTACCCCATTAACGAGCAAATAAGAGGCCAAGCTGAAACGGGTTGTTTTAGATCTGAGTCAAAATCCCTATACAATCGAAAAAATCTGCCTAATATTTAGACGACTCACTATGATATATACAGTCCTAAGAGAATCTGTTTGTTTTGAAACAAATGGCTACCCTATGAGGCCGCTTTTTCTTCGTTATCGATATTGATTTGATTGAGAAAGGAAAAAGCTTCTGTAAACAATTGAGAGTGAGAAGCTTTCTTGGTAATCAAACGCGAAAAGAGCTTTTCGACGGAATCGAAACTCAAGGTCCCTTTTTGATAATCCGCGAGAATGTGACTGACTACCAAAATAATGGCTTCGTATTGGACGTCGTTAAGGTCCACAGGAGTCGAATTTGCCTTTAACTCATGGATAATCTTCTTGGTTTCACCGATCCAACTGTAAGCCGCTTGAAAACCAAGATCCTCATCGACGATTTTAAAAATTCGCTCCCGGTAGGACTCTTCTTCTTTCGATAACTCAGATCGCTCTTTTTGAAAGAGTTCATAAATGCCAGCGCTTAAGTTGAGGCTTTCTTTATGGGGATAGTTGACTCCAACACCAATACTCGCTGCAAACCAAACAATGGAACCTTCCTCATCCATGGCCTGAGATATAAATCCAGAAAATCCTGAATCAACTAACTTCAACAACCCTGAGAGCTGCTGGTTGAGACCGAGACTCGTTCGGACTTGTCTCAATATCAGAGCAATATCTTTTGCTACGGTTTGCATTAATGCAAACTGCTGCTGACTAAACTCAGATTTACCTCGCGGGTCAGCCACGGTTAGAACACCGACAAAATCATTATCGGTCTTTAGAGGCAACAACATACATGATTCCGATTTAAAAGACTCATTCCGTCTCTGTTGAATGCCTAGCTTTTCCTCGAGGTCTTTAAAATTTCGAACAAGAATTGGAGTCCGATTTTTGAAGACATGTCCTAACAGACCCTTATCTGTCGGGATAACGTGATTCACAAATTGAGTTGAGTTCCAAGGACCATAAATAAATTCCGCCTTAAAGGACTTTTTTGAAGCGTGATCCTCTAAAAAATAAATGGTGGAACGTTCTGCACCCAAAAATTTGCAGATTTTTTCCTGAATTAAATTGATATCGTGATCCAGATTTGAGGAATCAAAAATCAGACTTGATAGGTCCACTAGCAACTGACTCGTTTGATGCCTTTCCATGAGAAGACGCGTGTTCCAAACCGATAGGGAGAGTGAAATAATCAAAACTCCGAGTGTAAACAAAAAGGGATAAAAGATTCCAACTTGCCTAAGAACGGTCCGCACCTCGGACCCAATTGAAAACTGTGGACTATGGGAGAGGCTATAGATCACCGTCAAAAAGAGAGAACTCGCTATGAGATAGCTGATTGAACGCACATAGAGATTTAATGTCGAATGTTGGGTTTTTAGGAGTCGACGCTCTAAAGACAATGAAACCATGTACAAAAGAGTAATTAAGCCATAGGCAGAAATGAGTGAATAGGCCAGCTCTTTAATCTCTTGAATTGAGATAACATCAGGATGACTCGCAACCAAAGAAAGATAAAGAGCAATCCCTGTCACGGTTAGTAGTATATTATTGAAAAACTCCAGTCGTCCCTTTCGATTGACTCGCAAAAAAGCTGACACCATTAGGCCCATCGAAAAAGCAGAAGCGATCAAGCCGACAAATACAATAAACTTGTCAGACATCACACTGTAGAGATAAAACTGCGACTTCAGTAGGTTCGCACTCGAGATCACAAAAAAGAGCGAAAAGTAGAGAAACTCAAGAGCTTTCTTTTGATAGAGAAAGTATATTAAACAACCAATTCCCATTAATAATGCTAAAACTAAAAATACAAATCGCAAAACGTGGTGAGAAATGAGATTTTCTACCAATCGATTAAACCCCGTAGAGAACTCAGAAATATAAGTTCCCCCTAATTCGCTAAGACTCACAATCGCCGGTAGAGTTCTCGCTTTTCGCTGTGCGTGAATAAGAAGAATATTTTTCTTTTCTAAGAGACTCGAGTCGAAACTATATTGGCCAATAATTCCAGAATAGTTACTCCCCCCAATGAACTTTCCGTTAAGATAAACACGGTGGTAATCAGGAATGAGCCCGAGTACCAAGCTCGGGTGAACAAACTGATCATCCAAGCGAAAATGGACCTTGTACCAAACATTGACGAGTCCACTCGAATTAAACTGAAATCGCTCTCTGTCTTCAAGGAGCTTCCAGTCACTGTCTCTTAAAAATTCCTGGCTCGAATGATCGACTTTTTCTGTCGTCAAAAGATATTGCCAGCGATTTTGTAGATAGAACTTTTTAAACTGGGGTTTCTGATCAGAAGTATACAGAGGTGGAACATCGGAAAAGTCGAGACGCTCTGGCTGGTAATCGTTAGAATTTAACTTAAGGCGAAAGAACAATGAGAGAAAAATTAAACAGACACCGAGGGCGAGAAAAATAGCCGAACGAAATATCAGACGCTCTCTGTTTTTGACTCTATGATTTTCAATCGGCTTCATTGAATTCATATAGTACTATCGGCAATTTACGTGTTAATATTGATAAAGACTAGACCAATGTTGAGTGCAATTTATTGAATAAAATCTACAGCCGGTTTCATCAAGGATGAGTCATGAATTCTTTAGTAAAAATGTACCTACAATTTAGTGAAAAGTACCTTCCTAAGCTTTATATCACCTGTTTTGTTCTGAGTTTGATTGCACTACTTGGCCTCGTCTCAATCGAAAGTGAGAGGCTTCTTAGTTCGTCAACCAACCTTCCCCTGACTAAGGGCCAGATCATTTTAGAAATTCTACCGACTCATCTCGAAAAAGCTGAAAACTCAGTCAGAGAGATTCATCTCATCGAGGACGAACTTTCTCTGAATCAGTCCAGTCAAAGCTCGATGCGACTGAGTTTCGAGATTCCTTCAGAAACTCTCCTTCAAGCGCAAAAACTAAAATTAAATAATCTTTGCCTGGGCCAGTTTCTTGGCATCGTCAAAGTGTTTTATGAAACAAAAGATATCTATGGGCGCGAAAACGCAAAAACTCGCTTTCCTCTCTGCATCCCCATCACCAATATTCAAGTCATCGAAGAAGAATTTGCTCAATTCGTAGTCTACACCCACCCGACAAATTCAACAATCGGAACACGGGCGCGAGTTAGTATTCGAGATTACTTTGGTTTTGTTTCTAGTGAACGTCTCAGTGAAATTCAAGAATCATTCTATTTCAGATTTGACCTTTATCCTTACCTTCTTTCTTTGGTTTTTTTAATCCTCGGAGTGGTGTTCTACCTAACTTATCGCCTCCAAACCGCCTGGAAGGATTCCCTGACTCTAAGTGGCTTCTTTTGGATCGAGTCCCTACTGTCGGCTTTACAAACAAATTCTCTGTTTCAGTTTATTGCCGATGATCTGTGGATTCGCGCACTCCTAGCTCTTAGAGTTTTCGAATGTTTTGCCGTTCTCAGTCTTGCTCTCCGTTTTGCACGTCATAATCGCCCCTGGATTTCAGGACTAAACCTTTTCGTATTCTCATCAACATTGATTTACTTGATATTTGCTGAAGATGTAATCATTCAAAGTCAAATATACATCGTATCTAACTACCTTTTACCCGTGACACTATTGAGTTCAGCAATACTTCTCTTTTTCAGAGCCCTTCAGTTAGATCCCCTTGCTGATGGAAGCCAACGGCTCGGACATCGACAGGATCGCCTCATTGGATTCGGAACAGCCTATGTCGTTATTGCTGTCATTTCATTTTTCTTTGGTCGAAGTGAAGAAATAAATTTATTTTCTAGCCAACTCAATCAAGCCTTCTATATTTTCTTCGGAATTTTGTACGGACAAATAATTTACAAGGAGCTTGCTCGAGTCAATGTGGGAAGCTGGCAAAACCCCAAGAGCGAATACCATCAAATCGAAAACAGCATAGAAGCCCTTTCCGGCTGGATTTTTATGATTGACCTCAAAAAATCTGAAATTCTCTTTCGAAAAGGCGCTAACTTCGGTCAAGGAGGACAGCTTGTTCTCGATTGCATCTCACAAATATGGCGACTCCTGAACGAACAGGGAGCGATTGTTCTTCAATGTGAAGGTGACTCAGTACTCGCCTTCTTCAAGGCAGATGAAACCCTCAATCTCAAAAAGGTTTTAAACACGATAAATAAACTCAATGGCCTCATTATTAATTACGAATCTGAATTACAAAACCGCTCAATTTTTCGTGAAGGCGAAATTCAACTTAAGTTTCGATCGGCCCTTTGCCCCGGAGAGATTCGTCCTGTGTTTCGCGAGCTAGAAGGGCAATCGATCCCAAGTTGGGCTGAAGCAGGCTCGACAAATCCATTTGTAGAGTGCTCTCGACTCCTTGAAGCCGATAGGGATCTTCCCGACTCCTTAAAAGCACTTTCAACTTTGATCATAGCAGAAGAAATTATTGCTAAAGAGATGAACCACCTCAACCAAGAGGGCTTTCCGGTATTTCTTAAGCCCTATATCACCAAGTCCGGAAAGAAAACAAAGATCACCGTATTTACTCCGCGACTTTCGAGTTCGGTCCTTTCTGAGAACGAACAGAATGATTACCTCGACCTGTAAAATTTTCCTGATTCCATATTGGAACCTAATTATTTTTCTATATAGCTCCATTCTTTAAAAAAGACCGTGAAAAACTTTTTTTTACCAATGGAGTTTTGCCATAAGCCCCCTCCTTCTTGGACAAAACCCCACTTTTTTTTAATGATTGGGAGCAGTTAGAGGAGGATTTTTAATGGGGAGAAACCTTTATTCGGTTTCATTGGTGTTTCTACTCGTAATATTCACGATTGGTTGCGAAACGAAATCAGTTGATTCGAATTCGGGCCCAAAAGAAAACCAATTTGAATTAGCGACAAATTATGACTCTGTTTTGAAAGAAGATTCCTTCTTGTCTTTGGAAGAGGCTCGCTCCCTTTACTTTTCAACCGGGGCAATGGCCTGTGATGAAATCAATCGCGATTACAGCTTTGATATAATTCAAGCGCTCAAATCCAAGAGACAACTCATCTCTCAGGAACGTCCTGAAACCGAAACGTCTGAAGCCAATGACTCTAGAGGACCTCGAGACGTTGTTATTCGCGATAGCTGGGCGAAACTTCACACATTCTTCAGTCGCAATAGAAATTCTAATAGTGCTAAACTTTGGCAAAAAATATATCGAAGAGCGACGACACTCTATTTCGAAGATAGCAAGAGAATTCGCGGACAATCCCACCCTCTTCTCTATAGAGACAACCGTGAAACCTTAGAAAAGGCTTTGAGAGAGGTTCAAACTTGCCTCGATTTAGACTCTTGTCACATCTACGACTTTAGCCGCCGAAGCATATACTTCTTTAAAGAGGGACCTCGTCACCGAGCTCTTTGGAACGACTATTACAATAATATCGGAACAGATCGCTCAAAGGTCGCACTCGGTGAATTGGAATCTTTATTACTCAAAGATTTGAATCACTACGTTTTTCAAAAAAATGATTCCGTAGAGCTAAAAAACCAAAAAGAACTGCATATTAAGCTCAATCTCCAAGGCCTGGGCGAGGATGGTATAGAGCAGCTTAACAGGGCACTTGATGAGTGGAGCTATGGAGAACATCACGTTAGCTTTAGCCACGCAGAAACTGGCGCGAAAATTATTGACGACAAGCTCAGTGGGGGGCGCTCTTTTTATAACCGCTCGCAAAATACAATTATTCTACGCCAGGGCTGGAATCACAAGACCCTGGCTCACGAACTAGGGCACCTTATTGGATTTCCTGATAAGTATTACTCAAGTTTTAATAAAATCGAGTGTTTTTACCAATTTGAGTTTAATACCGCCGATATCATGGCCTCGTCTCAATCTGGAAATGTTAGCTTCAATCATTGGTCTAAAGTCCTAGAGAATTACTAAAAATTTAGCACAAGGTTATTCAAAAATTAATATTTAGCAAGTTCCCCTGGAACTCGACTTTTGTCACCTCTATCTGAGGCGTAATTTTTCATTCCCCTTGTTTTTAAATACTCCTACTGTCAAAATTTTTAATAAGTTCTTAGGTTTGTCGCACCTTAGGGACTATGAAGCCTAATTTTGAAATCCCTTTATTAGGAGTTAGCTCGGTGCCCTTTCAAAGCATTTTAGCATTCGATTCTTACCAGTTTATGCCCCACGGACACTGTGTTCTTTGGAAGCCCGAGATTCTTTGGCCTATGGTGATCAGCGAAGCTGGCATTTTTGTTTCATATGCCGCTATACCTGCAGCTCTTATTTGGTTTTTGCGTAAACGATCTGATCTCGACGAAAACGGAAAACTCATAATCATTCTTTTTGCCATTTTTATTGCCTCTTGTGGTTTAACTCACCTCGTTGGTGCTATCAATTATTGGAATTCATTTTACTTCACGGAAGTCTTTCTCAAAGGCCTGACCGCCATCGTCAGCATCGCGACTGCCATAGTTGGCTTTAGATATGTACCAAAGCTCCTTCGTCTACCATCACCCAAGGCCTATAAAAAAATGGCTCTAGAACTGAAAGAACTAAATACTGATCTCGAAAAGCGAGTCGAAGAACGGACTGCCGAATTAAAAGAGAATCAAGCTCGGCTGCAGTCTATTCTCAATGGAGTAAATGATGCAATATCTGTTTACACTCCGATATTTGATCAGAACGGTGAACTCCATGATTTTTCAGTGCGTGCCCTTACCGAAAGAGCGATGCACCAAGCAGGCGTTACTTCCATGACCCCATTTAACACCCCTTCCCTTCGAAAAACTCATCCTACGGCATTTGAGAATGGACATTTCGATCGATGTGCAGAGGTTTGGAAAACTGGCGCCGTTTCCATTGAAGATCCCTACTTCAGTCAAGTCTTCAATCGATATTTCCGAATCGTAATGCAAAAATGCAATGAACAAAACGCTCTTCTTATTTTCTTTTCTGATGTCACAGAACGAGAGCAAGCTAAGTTAACTTCGATGGCTCAAGCAAAACTTGTATCTCTTGGTGAAATGGCGGGGGGAATTGGACACGAAATAAATACTCCACTCCAGGTCATCGATTCTCAGCTACGACAACTGAAGCGTAGTCTCCCTGATCTCGGCGAAAAAGAAGAACGTCATATTGAAAAGATTGAGACAACGCTAAGTGGTATTAAGCTTATTGTAGCTAACTTAAGACGGCTTTCCCGAGAGGATTCCTCAGAAATCAAGCCGACCAACATTGCAGAAACGG
This sequence comes from Bdellovibrionia bacterium, assembly GCA_030424665.1. Lineage (GTDB taxonomy): Bacteria > Bdellovibrionota > Bdellovibrionia > Bdellovibrionales > JAGQZY01 > JAUHWN01. The sequence goes on from JAUHWN010000044.1 coordinate 9,389, forward strand.
TTGATCAACTATTGAGTATTTTTAAAAGGAGTCTCGAAGAAAAAAACATAGAACTTAAGAAGAACATCGAAGTTGATCGAGAAACAAAAGCCCTTGCAAGTGAAGTTTCCCTCGTACAAATACTAACAAACTTAATCAACAATGCAGTAGATGCAATTGATGAGAAGGTCGATTCCGAAAAGGCTTTTATAGAACTCAACCTCAAATCGTTCGAAGATAGTCTCGAAATTGAAGTCGTAGATAATGGGGGCGGCTTTGATGACAAGATCAAAGAACGAATTTTCGATCCCTTGTTTACTACCAAAGACGTAGGTAAGGGAACTGGCCTCGGACTTTCTTTGTCCCAGAGAATGGCCATGGACATGAACTCTAAAATTAACTGCCAGAGAGATGGTGGTCTCACTCGCTTTTCGTTTAAATTGCCAAAGGATGCCGCATGACTATTTTGTTTGTCGATGATGTCGTTGATATTTTAGAAGGATATGAAGCCGAAGTTAAGTATCACTTTAGTGACTTCAAGGTCCTTTTAGCAACAAATGGCCAGCAGGCCCTAGAAATTTGCAAGAAAGAACATGTTGATCTCATATTCAGTGATGCAAAAATGCCTGTAATGTCGGGAGTCGAGTTTTTTGAAAATCTCAAAAAAATGAATCACGAGGCTCCCCGCTATTTAATTACTGGTCACATCGGAGACTATTCTCCCGAGAGAATTAAGGCCTGCGGCGCTTCCCGAGTCTTTGATAAACCTATTAATTTCGACAAACTCATAGATTTCATGAAAATTCAAACTGAGTTCCAGATTGAAAAAGGGGCGTAATAGACCTAGAGAAAATCCCTGGCATCAAAAACCGAGTCCAAAAACTTTTTAAACTGGCTCGACATAAAGGAACGGCATTTCGCCTCATTTTTATTACTTCCGGCATCAAGCAGAAAACTCGACATTGCACAATAATTCACGACGTACTGATTATATTCCAATAATGCTTGGGAGGTTCTTCGATCCAAATCCCCAGTAATTTCTTTAGCTCGACTCGCTCGATAATATTTCTTCATAAAGTGGTGGTAATGATTAACGAGAGGCTGCAAGTCTTGTAGTGGCTGGGACCGTTCGCCCTGTCTTAATCGAAACTGAGGACAGGAATCAAAGAGTTCTGCCAGAGCGTTCCTTTTTGCCAATCGCTTTTGATGACAGGAATAGGTGTCCTGTAAATACTCACGAAGTCGAGCCTTCAACATAAAACGACAATTCAAAAGAGCCACATCAAATCCCGATTGAGAATACATATAAGAGTTCGAAACCTGACAAAGATTTTCAGCAAAGGTTTCGAACGATTTAAAAAAGGTTTCAGTGTAATAACGAACCATCTCACTATTCTGAGTGAGGTAGGGAAAGTACTGTTGGTAAAGTACTCGATCGATACTCGCTTCAGCACTTTGAGCACATGACTGAAACCCTAGGTTGGATTGCGAGTGATTGATGCACGAATTATAGTTTTTTCTAAGGTCCATCGAGAGTTGTTGATTATTGGCAGCCACCGCCGTTGCCATTTTTCCAAGTAGACAGGTCAACAAGACAATTATTGATACGATTCGCAAACTGCTATGAATCATTTACACCCCCATAAGCACCTAGGTACTCTTCAACACTCAAAGGAATGTCAAAGCAAGGTCAGTGCCAGAAGGAACTTAAGATTCGCTGAGAATTTTAAAGGCTGAGCGAAATAGGTCAATTTGCGACTCCGTAGCGCTTGCGTAGTGAAATTGAGGCTTCCAGGTACCATCGACAAGGGTGTCACTAATGACGAAACCACAGGAGACTTCAACCCCTCTAAATTCGGCAACGGCATAGATCGACGCCGCCTCCATTTCGACACAGAGAACATCGGAATTTCTATAGGTTTCAACGTCTGTCTTCATCTCTCTAAAGGGCGCAGCCGTCGTCCAAGACGTTCCAAGGCTACATTCTTTTCCAAGACGCTCCAGTTCAGATCGCCACTTTGATGTTTGCTGGCTCGAAGACTCCACTTCTTTTTTTGGGTCTAAGTAATGATAGGAAACTCCGTCATCTCTAATGGCATCTTGGCCAAGAATAATGTCTCCGACCTTCAGACTGGGCTGTATCGCTCCAGCGGATCCAATAAAGAAGAAACGCTCAACCCCACTGGCAATTAATAGTTCGAGAATCATTGTGGTCGATGGACCGCCAAACCCAAAGTCGCCACAAAGGCCGATCGGTCCTTTTTCGGTCTCTTTAATATAGATACCCGGGCGAAATCGGTCTTTCTTTTCTGCTCCAACTTCTTCGACACAGCTGCGGAAGACGTGGTTTTGAAAAAACAAAATCATACCTTGTTCGGGGGGGTGTTCTATACCGCGTCCCCTCTGTACAAGGTAATCAAGTTGATCCGAAGGCTTTACAAGTGGACTATCTTCAATTTCTGTCTGGTCGTTAGAACTCATAGGTCGGTGTGCAAATCCTCTTTCAAGTGGTCTCTCAACTGAGATGAAAACTTATAATCCAATTCGACACCTGGCAGAGTCACTTTCAAACCCTCGGGGATATCAACACCCACTTCAAAGTGAAAAAGTACGGACCTACTGTCTCGATCAAGTTCATCGGGATAAATCATTTTGCCAAGAATCGGCTTATTTCCCTCTGTGTACAATGAGACATGTTCTGGCAATTTCTTCCAGGCCATCAACTTTTCTGCTCGCTCCTTACTGTCAGTAAAGCTAAAGTTGAGGCGACAACAAAGAGCTCCTTGGCCAGGAACAAACCGATTAATATCGGCCAATTCCGCATCGATTAAATCGTCTCTTACTATGTCTTGATCTTTTAATAGAACTTGCAATTCCCAAAGTAAAATCTCTGGATTGAGAAACTGAAACTCAAGGTGACTTCTCGCCGGAATTTTTCGAGATCGAATCAGTTCATCGATCTTTCTTTGTTTTCCAGCAAATTGCTCGGCGAAATCAGAATTGTTTAGTAGTTCATCTTTCTTTATTTTACGCACTGGAACTTCCTAAAAAAGAGAAAGGTTTATTAGCTCGATCTTAATACGATCACCGGCAAAACCAAACGATTTAGAAGCAGTCTAGGCAATTAACGCTCAGTTTAAATCCTAGAAATCAACATAATGCCCCATCGAAAAGTCGTCGGAGACCCAGTTTTCAATGGCCTTGACCCAGCGAGGATGACTATTAAGGCAAGGGATCATTAAATAGTCCTTACCACCGTGATTAAGGAAGGTCTCACGGCCCTCCTGTCCAATTTCTTCAATCGTTTCTAAACAGTCTGCAGTGAAAGCTGGGCAAACGACAGCAAGATTTTTAACCCCCGATTTTGCCAACTCCTCGATCCTATTTTCAGTCGACGGTTCCAACCATCTACTAGGCCCCAATCGACTCTGAAAACTGGTACTCGCCCTCTCCGTCTCCCAAGAAAAATGCCTAAGCAGGCCTCGAGTCGTCTCTTCGCAATGAAAGCGGTAACAATTATAATTCGCATCACAGGCTTTTTCACAACACTGCGGAAGTTTATCGCAATGGTTCTTTGTAGGGTCCGTCTTCTTGACGTGACTAACGGGCACACCGTGGTAAGAAAATAAAAGGTGGTCTGCTTTAAAGGTTCTTAGTGACTCTTCAATCAACTGTGACTTGGCCTCAAGATACTCTTCTTCGGCGTAAAACCGATCGATAACCTTGAGTTTTAACTGACTTCCTTTGCTACTCAGTAGCTCTTTGACCTTTTCTCCTGTGGTACGTACTGTTGATTCAGCGTATTGCGGATAAAGTGGCAATAGAATAATTTCTTCGACCGATGTCTGCAGGATAGAATCAATTTGGCTTTCCAGACTCGGCTTTCCGTACCTCATACCCAAATAGACATCAATCTGCCCTTGCAATTGATTCCTAAGGGCATTGTACAAATCCTGAGTATTAAAGAGTAAGGGCGATCCGCGATCCGTCCAAATTTTCTTGTAATTCTCAGCACTGGCCGAAGAGCGACGGGGCACTATGAGCAAGTTGACAAGGGCCCAACGAATTGGTGTCGGCATGGTCAAAACAAAAGGGTCCGATAAGAATTCTTTGAGGTAGGGGCCGACGGCCTCCGCTGTCGGAGCTTCTGGCGTCCCAAGATTTGTTAACAATAGCGCTGATTTCAAAACTCATTCTCCCCAATTTTTTCCGCTAACTTTTTTGCCTGACTAAGTATCTTAGAAAGCCCGATTTCACCCAAGTAATTTCCGACCACATAGGGTGACTTATGATTAAGTAAATCTTTGCGCAAAAAGACCTCAAGGTCTTTATCGTAGACTGGAAGGGCCTCATGCCACCCATAGAATTTAGAACCGACAAGTGGAGCTTCCGGCGCCAATCGACTTCGGTCGGCAAGAATATTTTCAATCACATCCTCTTTAGGCCTATCAATGTAAGATTCCGGCATTATGTACGTTTCTGATCGGTAATCACTTCGATGAGAAAATATATCTGTATTAAAAAGAACACCTAAACTATTGAACTTGTATTCCGTGGGCAACAAACAGCCAAAACCTCGTGGCTCCAGTCCCGTCGGTTTAAAAAAACATGTAACACTGAGAATCCCAGCACACTTAAGATCTTTCATTTCATGGGCTACGGGCGCGTCAAAAGTTTCAAATAACTTTTTTGCCGCAGGAAGTCCGGTAGCTATAACAGAAACATCATCCGTGTCTTGAGTCGTATTTACTGTATTGAGGTGAATAATTCCGCCCCGGGATTCTATTGAATGAACGAGTTCTTGTATCAGCTCTCCCATTCCTCCCTTAAATGAAAGAGTGCCTTTTAGGTCAGTTTGGCGATCTTTCTTTTTACCAAAAAAGGATCGCAGTAATAAAGTCGCACTTAACTGCCCGGTATTCGCTCCATAGATCCCTTGAAATCCAGTTAAAATCACATCGTGGGCAAAGGACTTACTAAAATTTCTTTCAGCCCACTCCTGAAGGGTCTCGAACTCTCTTGCTCGTATTCCAGAACTCTTTAAAAAGTAACGAAGTGCAAAGAGAATTAATCGGGGCCACTCCATCAGCTTTACAGGAAAGGACATGAGGCGGCCCCTAAAAATATATCTTTTCTTATTAGCAGCTAAAGGCTTTAGAAATTTGACCCCAATATCTTCGCAAAGTTCAGAGAGGTCATCCGATGCAAGTAGCCCGTTCGCCGCAGACTCCGTATGCCCCCACTCCGTTAAATGGCTTCCTAAAAGTCCCCCACAAACACCTGACTTTTCTCGAACTTCAACGGGTACTCCACGCTTAAGAAGAAAGTGAGCTAAACAAAGGCCAGAAAAACCAGCTCCATATATTACCACTTTCTTTTTGTTCACGGGCTCTCCAGGCGATCGCTCATTGCCAGAGCTAGAAAGTGTCTCCACGTCGAGTCCGTAGTAAATGGATCGGGAATACCCAGGGACTTCCAGTCGATTTGGTCTTTTTCTATTGTTCCTAAGAGATTTAAGAACTCACCATGCTTTTTTTCTTGGTCTTCAGAAAACAACACGACCGAGTCCTGAACGGGGTTCTTTCTTTCGAGTTCTCGACTGTAAACGGGAATATTTTTATGGTTAGTCCAAAATCCGCGCGGAAATTGACTGAGAGAACCGACACCCAGGCCGAGAATTCCAGGCGTTTTAGAAAAACTCGGCCCACTAATATCCAAACTTTGAAAGCCTTGAATGATCTGTTCTTGATTACGAGTCCAATATCCGAAACCCAATGCGACATAACCGAGCTGACTCAACTCTTGAATCCATTGAGTCTCTAAGTCAGCCACAAATTCAGGCCCAGGAATATCCGATTCCTTATAAAGTCTTTGATTCTCCTTGATCCATGGAACTTTAACAAAGTGATTCAAGGTCACGGCTTGAGGTCGATACTCTTCGACGAGTTTAAGGTTCGCTGTGAAGCTATCTTCCGTTTGAAAAGGAAGACCCAATAAAAATTCAAAATTAAGTCGATCAAAAGTATCTGAATCGATATCCTTTAAAAAATCTTGGATCTCGATGGAGGAATTTCTTTGTATTCCTCCGAGAACCTTGGGGTTCGTGTCCAGAATAGCCAACCGAAATTGACTCAAACCATAGTCCTTTAAAAAGTCGACGTACTCTTGATCCAGGCATCTCCAGTCTAATTCAATTAGAGTGTCATCGAAGCTATGATCTCTTTCGATTTCTAAAATATGAAACAGCTTTTTAAAATTTTTAATCGAAAAAAAGTTAGGTGTTCCTCCTCCGACTACGAGACGAGAGACGTTTAAGCGACTTACCCCTAATTGCTCAAGGAGGCTCTCTTTCTCAAAGCTCAAGTACTTAAGGTATTTCTCTTCCCAAGAGTGGTCACCGGTTATCGAGGTATTACAAGCACAGAAGCTACACATTCTTTCGCAAAAAGGAATGTGTACATAAAGAGAATTATCGACAAAGGCCCCGTCCAACTTTACTAGAAGCTCGTCAAAAGAGACGTTCTTACTCTCGGCTAGGGAACTGGGGTATATCGAAAGGCGCCTTTTAGCTTTTTGATTCTCAATAATACTTGAAATCATGTCTATTTAAAGAACTCCCGCAATCTCTGCACGAAGTAACGAACATTTTCGTTAGGAGACTTGGGCAAGACCCCATGCCCCAGACCGGCGACCCAACCTTTTCTTTCTTGATCCGACAACTTGGCAATATGGGTAAAGAATCGCTCCACTTCAATCTTAAATGCCTCATGTGGTAGAAACAAAAGTGTCTGATCAAAATTTCCTTGGATAAACCCAGGTCTATTTGCGTTTTCCAATTGCTTTTTAAGGTCAAAACGGTGATCGAATCCAACCCCTGCTAGATTGGACTCTCGAGAAAATAAGGCATGTTCGTAGTGATCCTGGGTCGTTCCCTTCGAGTAATAGCCCAATCGTTTTGGAAAATTCTCAGCTATTTTTTCGATATGGGGGAGAACATGGCGCAGATATAGGGCTGGTGATAATTCGCCAGCCGCCGTATCCATGACCATAACGACTTCTGCTCCCGCATCGAGCTGAAGTTTAATATTTTCAATTAAAAATACCGTCATAATTTCAGCAAACTTCTCGTAGAGTTCGAAATATCTTTTACTTTCTATCAAATGACCTTTGTGTGAACCGTCTACGGCGTAGGCAAAAAGAGTCCACGGGCCACCGACAAAACCAATGAGGGATTTATCTTCAGGCAGTCGTTCTCTAGTCTTTATAACCGCTTCGGCCTGAAATTCCATGCCCTTGACGGCGGTTATTGGGTCCTTGAGTTGACTCATGGTTTCTGGTCGAAGTTGCCACTCCAAACTTGGCGCTGGATTGTAATCCAGCCCCATTCCCAAACAGTCCAGCGGAAACAACAGGTCACTAAAAAGTATGGAAATATCGAAGTCAAAGTCTTCAATGGGCCCTAAGGCAACTTCAGCCGCAATTTCGGGCTTCTTGCAAAGCTCGATAAAAGAATACTTTGCACGCAACTTTTGGTAGTGCTCGTGATAACGACCTGCTTGGCGCATAAACCATACCGGCGGGGTCGCCTGTGGAATAGAGTGGATTGCGTTTTCAAATCGCTTATTCGCTATCTTCATCATACTTAACACCTTGCCATTGATATCCGATACCACGAATGGAGCGAATAATATCAGCCTGCTGATCGCCCAGTGCTTGTCGTAATCGGACAATTGAATTGTCTACAGTTCTCAAAGACGGAAACTGGTTCTCTCCTAATATTTGATCCAAAATTTCTTCTCGACTGACCACCTTAGGAGAGTGGTCAATCAAGAATTTTAGTAGTTCGAAATCTCGTTTTGAAAGGTACTGCTTATCCTCGCCTTGAATCTGAACAGAAAGTTCCTCGAAATTGATCTCAACATTCTCTAGCGTCAATGTCCGTGGCGACCTCTTATGGGCCTTAAGAACGTGATCAACTCGCAATAAAAGTTCTTTAAAGTGAAATGGTTTGGGAATAAATTCTTCAGCTCCTAATTCAAAACCTTCAAGCCTATTTTCGGCAGTATTCATTGCCGTCATAAAAATAAATGGAATATCAAAATTATCCTTAATCCAATGGGCCAAATCTAATCCTGTACCATCGGGTAAGCCTATGTCGAGAATGAGAAGATCAAAATCCGACTGATTAAGATGATTTTTGGCATCGGCAACCGTTTTCTTCCAGTCGACATGAAATGAGTTTTGCTCCAGTAAATCGACGAGCGCTTCACCGAGAGAGGGATCATCTTCGACCAACAATACCCGAATCATGAGCCTCCCTTTTGACCGAGCGATAGCTTTGATACAAAGCCTCGCCCTCCTGGTTCAGAGTCAAACTGTAATCCTCCACCCATTTGCAAAGCTAAGTCCCGTGCGAGAAAAAGGCCAATTCCACTTCCCTCGGATTTCTCCGAGTCCCACAACTGCTCACCGAGTAGCTCGAGATTTCCTTCGAATCCCTTTCCCCGATCGTAAAACTCAATGACTACTTTTCCAGCATCCTCACTGATCTCGATAAAAACTTTATTGACTTGAGCATGCCTAACTGAATTTTGTACGAAATTTTTCATGATTATCTCTAGGGCTCGTCGATCAACATTGACCTTGGCCGAACCCTTGACCTCAAACTCAATTTCGGGCCACTGAATTTTTAGACTCTCAATTATGTTTTCAAGATCAACTTTTTGTAAAAATAATTTATGGGCCCCCGGGCGCGAAAACAATAATGAATTTTCTAATTGCAACTCCAATCGGACCGTATCTTGTATCAGTCTCCGCGCATCCTTATTAGTGTTAGGGTCATTGGCCGTTTTTGCCTCAAGTGATTCGGCACGAAGTCTTAGGCTGGAAATGGATGTCTTTAGATCGTGGGTGAAAGCCGCAAAAAATCGTTTCAGTCGAGTCGACCTTTTTCTCTCGAGAAAGATGTAGTAAAGAAGACCCATCCCTCCCGCGATCAGTAATAAGAACAGAAAGGTCCCCTCTTGAATCAGCATGCGGTGCTGCCTGGCCACTTTGGCTTCTGGGTCACCGAGGATCTCGGTAATGCGATTTAATTGGTCCAAGCTAAAGATGAGCCACCAAGTTGCCAAAGACAGACTTGTTACAATCCAAAGGACGGCGGCTACAATCTGCAGGTTTCTGCTAAACTTCATAGACCTCTTCTACGGACTTTTTGATAATTTGCATAGCTTCACTCAATATTTCAGGAGTATGGGCATGGGAGAGAAATCCAACTTCATAACCACTTGGAGCTAGATAAAGTCCGTGCTCGAGACACTTATGGAATATTTTCTTAAACTGTTCTCCATGACCATCCGGGATGTCTCCAAGGGACCTTGGCGTATCCGCCTGTCCACCGTACATCCAAAAAAGTGATCCTTTTCGCAAAAGTCGAATGGGCAGTTTCTTCTCTTCAAAAAATGAATTGAGATCCTCTTCGAATTCGCGACCTCGTCCGTCTATTGATTTAATCACTTTCTCTTTTTCAACTTTTTGAAGAGTGGCAAGTCCTGCCACCATCCCCACGGGGTTGGCACTGAGGGTTCCCGCCTGGTAAACCGGGCCACTCGGCGCGACCATATTCATGAGATCTTCTCGTCCGCCATAACAGCCAACGGGAAAGCCTCCACCCATTACCTTTCCGTAGGTGACTAAATCAGGAACGACTCCTAAATCTTCAGCCATACCACCCATTTTTATTCTAAACCCCGAAATGACCTCGTCAAAAAGAAGGAGAGATCCATTCTCTTTGCATTTCTTAGCGATCGCTTGAATAAACTCTTTTTTCTGTTGAAGAAGTCCGAAATTAGCTGGCAATGGCTCGAGGGCAACCATCGCGATTTCACTTCCAAAATCATCCATCAGCTTATTGAAACTTTCTATATCATCGAGAGGGCACACTAAAGTGTTCGATGCTTGCTCTTGAGATACTCCGGCAGAGTCACTCGCAGCCAAACCCGCCAGTCCGCTACCAGCCTTGACCAGCATCGAGTCTACGTGGCCGTGATAGCAACCTTCGAATTTTAAAATTTTAGATCGCCCTGTGGCTGCTCTCGCCAAACGCAAGGCACTCATCACAGCCTCCGTCCCCGAGTTAACGAACCGAAGTTTCTCGACCCAGGGAATGCGATGGGTGATCCACTCGGCCAGTTCTAGCGAATAAGGTTCGCAAGCACCAAATGTCCATGCTTTGTGAAAAATGCTACTCACAGCTTCGGCGACATCCGGATCGCGGTGACCTAATATCAGTGGCCCAAAGGACTGACAAAAATCAATATAGCGCTTACCTTCGACACTGTATAAATAGGCTCCTTCAGCGCGTTCAAAAAACAGGGGTGAACCACCAACAGACTTAAAGGCCCGTACCGGACTGTGAACTCCACCGGGTGCTACTTTTTGACTTCGCTCAAATAATTCTTGAGAATTCATGAGTTATTCTCCTCGCGTTGTTGAATATGCCTAAGCCAGTGCCCAAAACTCAAAAATGGGTAGGCTTTTATTCCTTGGCTCTGCAAAAAATTATAGGTAGCCCCTGCACCACAGGCGTGGACGACTTTCTCGGGGTCCTTGATCTTATGCTTTAAAGACTTATAAACCGAAATGCTCGGCCAATAAATATGGGTCACCCCAGAAAGATCGACTTCAAACGAGTTCGAAATCAATTCATAGGTAGCAATCGTCGTTGGAGCTTCGACACCATCGTGACTCAGTTTTATCCAGGCTGGCTTTAAACCGAGTATAAACTGTATATCTTCACTTTCTTGCTCCCCGAGGCTCTCAGCGCAACCACTGACCCAATGACCTCTTTTGGCGAGCTTCTTCCATGTGCGCAATCCAGCGGCCCAAATCAAAGAACGCTTATCAAGAGGCCACTCGTCAGGAAGCGCCGTTGATTTTGCAATCCAGACTTGCGCCACTCCAGATTGAAAATTCTCTGGATAGGGAATTCTCAATCGGCTTCGCGTAAACAAAGACTTAAAGTCCTCTGGGGTTTGTGGCCACAGCTTACTTGGATCTGCTGGCAGTGGCATCTCTCCACTTGTTAAAATTTCTTCTTTGTCGAGAACTTCGCCGCCATCGGTTTTGCCTTTTAAGAATCGGACAGTTCCGTATTCTCTTTGAAACTGACTCACTCCAATTTTCTGATGGCAACCACCGCCGAAAGATTTGAGAGTTTCCCTCTCCCATAGAACATCTTCATAGGTTTCATTACAGTGTATCTTTTTAAAGTAGGGGCCGAGCTCGGACTCCCGACTTTTTTTAATTTCTATGGCGAGCGCTCCCTGGGCAGCCGCCGCCGGGTTCAAACTTAAAGGTAAAACCATAAAGTGACATTCATTTAAAACTCTTCGAATGTCTTTTTGTACCGAGTGAAACTCTTCTTGATGGGCAGAAAGAAGTCGATCTAAGGCCGCTTTCGCGAGCACCAATCCATCCGCATCATTATTTTCCATGAACTTCTTTAAACGCGTGGGAATATTTCCGCGAATGTCACCAAATTCTAACTTCTCACAAGGAAAGGGTAATAGCTCGGGTAAAAATGCTGACATGTTATAGATTCTACGCGGTGAAGATGTCAGAACATTCAACTGAGGTTTACCAAAAGATGACTTTTTAAATAGAAAAAGATCTCGCATATCTTCGCGCACTTGTGTGGCGATGATCATAGTTTCAGGACGCTCTTCGGTCGGTAAGTCCTTCCAAGAATGAACAATACAATCTGAATTTTCAGCCAAAAGATCATCGACAAAGTCTTCAGTAAAAACACCTTTTTCTGGCATTTTCCAAAGTGGGTCATCGAGGTTTTGATCACCGAGACTCGATTTAAATTGAAAGTTGATTTCTAACTCAGGGAAGTGAATTTTTAAGGCCTCACCGACTCTAAAGGCTTGAAGGCGAGCTAAATCACTTTTTCTAGAAGCTATGTTAAGGCGCATAAATCGTCCCAGCCAAAAGGTCTAAACTCAATCTCATTAGCACGTTTCGCCGTTAAGTTTAATATCTCTTTTTGCGCTTGGGCACGATAAATTTTTTGTTTCTCTTTATTGGCGGATATTTTTGCGAATACCCCCTTTAAATCAATAACACTTATATTTTCAATTGCGATGGGATCCTCTTCACACTCCCCTCTTAAATCGATAATTAGATCAGACTTTAAAGAGCGTGTATCCATCCAGGCCGCGATTTCTGTTGAACTCAGGGGCGCAGCGATAACTAAAGCCAGGGACTCATCACTAATAGATTCTCTTTCGAGTAAAGACGAAAGCTCTAGACGAGGAAACTCATTGACCAGCCCTTGAACTTTTTCTGGTGATCGAGCGTGTATCACGAGCTTTCCTTCAACCTTTGACAACCATGGAAGCATTTCTTGAACTAATTGTCCGGCCCCAATGATGTGAATATTCTTTAAATCCTTAACCTCTCTGCGCACGGCACTGCCGTAAGATTGAGAACCACCACCGTGAAGATGTTTTTTGCGAACGACTTTTGCGTCCTGGGACAATTGCCGAAATAATTTGTTAAAGCGGCTCCTCCACAATGCCTCAGGTATTTCAAACTCACTCGAAGCTTGCTTAAATTGCCCAAAAACTTCAGTTTCACCAAATAAGGGCGAATGGAGACCACTAATGACTTCAAGAATTCGTTGATAGGCAGGTGCGCCATGTAGAACTTCTACATCCTTATCCTCGGGCCACTCGAAAGGCCAATCCTTCCAACCAATGGTTAAGGACCGCAAACAAGTCTTCATTACAAACCAAGGGTTTCCCTTTGGTTCGATAGCCGTTCCCGATGATTTTCTATGGATGAGCACAAGATCGTTTATCAACATACTTTCAACTTACTTTAAATTGAGTTTCAAAGTGTCACAGAACTGTCACGAAATCTGCCTTTTTAAAAAAAGTAGATAATTCAACGCGTTAGACTTTAGGCTTTTCGGGGTTATTCCACCGGATTTGTCCTATAGTGATACATTATGAGGCACTGTCTATTGATTCTACTGTCGTTTTTACTGTCGGCTTGTGACCAAGGTGGCAAGCGAATCGAAGTTCGCAAAGGGGGTGACCCTGCTGCGTCAAAAGCCCGAATTCTCGCTCTTGTCCAACAAAGCCAAATTTCTGAGCAAATCTTTCAGATTCAAAAAGCAAAACGTTATCTGAGCTTGTTGCTCAACCCTCCTAAGGAAGCCATTCAAATTCAGTGCTTGAGGATCACCCCTCTTTCGGAGTCCCTTTTAAGACTTCAGTACGACTGCTTGTTTGAAACCCAGTCCTTTTCCAGTCGAGAAAAACTATTTGCACTCTTGAGTGGAGATGAACTTTTCGATCTCAAAGAAAAGAAACTAAACTCTGATAATCTCAAACTTTATTTGCGAAACTTAAGACAACCCGAAAAAAACTTTGCGGAATTTAGCGTTGACCGAAAATGGGAAGTTCTCGAAGAAAACACAGAAGGTAACTCTCAATTCGTAAAGCTCTATCACTCGTGGACCTTAGAAAGAAGTCAAAAGAACCCCCGTTTTTATCGCAATGAATATGCCATCCAACAAATACTTGTCTTTCACATGGACACGCAAACGAAACGCCTCCTTAGCCTCGAACATCCGGTGCGTAGTGAAGCCCATTTCAATTTAGAAATTCGCGGGAATTCACCGCAAAAAAACTATTCAGGAGTTCAGAGCATGACATCGACAGATCGCTTGCTCTTTAAGGGCCCCTGCTCGATGCCCGTCGGTGATTGGGAGTTCGAACTGAATGTTGAACAAACCACAACTAAAAATAAAGGCCTACTCAGGGTGGGAGAGGCGCAAATTCAAGATCGCAAAAGTGGAAAAAGGTGGTCCACTTTTAATGGTTGTTTTTCGAACTACTCCAGGGACTGGATTGATTTTTAATGAACCTTGAAAGTCTTGCTCAAAGCCTAAAAAAATCCACTCGCGTGGCCGTATTGACCGGCGCTGGCATCAGTGCCGAAAGCGGTGTACCTACATTTAGAGATCCCGGTGGAATTTGGGCCAAATTTCGCCCCGAGGAGTTGGCGAGCATGGATGCCTTTTTATCTCACCCAGAACGGGTTTGGGAATGGTATCACATGCGTCGTAAAACAGTGCACGAAGTAAAACCTAATCCTGGCCACAAAGCCCTCGTCCAACTCGAAAAACTCATTCCTGAATTTCAACTCATCACCCAGAATGTAGACGACCTCCACAATCGTGCCGGGCAAAAAAACATTCTAGAGCTTCACGGCAACCTAACCCGAAGCTACTGTGTTTCTTGCGGAGAACCAGCCTCACCCGATTACCTCAATCAATTCGAAAAAGAGATACCCATTTGTCCTGCCTGTGGCGACAAGCTCCGGCCGGATATTATCTGGTTTGGAGAAATGCTTAACCCCGAAATTCTCAATTCGGCTATTGAGACGGCCCGAAGATGTGAAATATTCCTAGTCGCAGGAACCTCCGCTCTGGTTTACCCCGCTGCTGGACTCCCCCTAGAAGCCCTCAATAATGGCGCTCAGGTCTTTGAGTTTAACTTAGAAGAAACGGCCCTCAGCCATCTGGTCCATGGCCATTTTTCAGGCCCATGTGGCGAAAGCCTCCCCCAACTCCTTTCTTTGCTCTAAAACCCAGGTCTTGCCATTGCTCCAAGTTATTCTTGTGATTTCGATGACTTACACACAACTGTATCATCTTATATATTTTTATTATTTTCTTGCATAATTGTATGTCTTTTTATATACTCTTATTCATTGATCACAAAGGATATATAAAAATGGTATTTCAAACACACCACGAAACAATTGACGTAAACTCAAAAGCCCGCCAATGGGTTCGAGCTGAAGAAGGCGGAATGATAGCCGGAGTGGCAAAAGGCCTCGCCGATTCATTTGGTCTAGAGCCTTGGCTGGTCCGAGCTCTTTGGGTTGCATCAGTGCTCCTGCTGGGCACTGGCCTTCTCGTATACGTTGTTCTCGCATTCACACTTCCGCGCAGAGATCGATATGATGAGGCCCTCGAAAAGAAGATGGTCCTTGGTGTTTGCGGACGAATCTCTCGACGCACCGATGTTGAAATCGGCGTAGTTAGGTCGCTGGCCGTGGCACTCGCCTTCCTTTCACTCGGTGCAACCGTTGTCGGTTATTTAGTACTCTACTTTTTGATGCCCGACAGTCAGTTTGTTCCCATTGAGGCTAAGGCGCGAAAAGCAAAGCATTAAAAAAGACTTAGAGAATTCTTTGTCTTCTTATTAGCTCCTAAAGTGACAGTCCCCGAAGTCTTTGCTATCATTAGGCTTCATTAACTCTTCGACTTCGGGGTGCTTTATGATTTTCTCATCAAGCCGGTATCAATACTTAAGAGACGAAATTTGTGGAATCACAGGACTCCCTGCGGGTGAGATCGAAGCTTCTACTTTTCCCGATGGAGAACGTTATCGGCGAATTCTTACTTCGGTCGTCGGCAAAAACGTGGTCCTTATCGGTGGCACCGTTGATGACAGTGAAACTCTCGAACTCTACGACTTGGCCTGCGCCCTCGTAAAGTATGGCGCTTATACTATTAGCCTCCTCATCCCATACTTTGGTTACTCAACAATGGAGCGCGAGATTCTTCAGGGAGAAGTCCTCCCCGCTAAAACGAGAGCACGACTCTTTTCTGTTATTCCAGCCGCTCCTGGTGGCAACAATGTTATTCTCCTAGATATTCACGCTCCGGGCCTCCCCCACTATTTTGAGGGTGATGTTCGAGTTCGCTCTTTGACGAGTCATGACCTCATGGTTGAAGCCACCGAGCAAATCGCTCTCGATAATTTTGTCATTGCCTGTACAGATTCGGGGCGGGCTAAGACTGTTGAGAAACTCGCTGAGAGCCTGAAAACTTCCGCCGTATTTGTCTTTAAAAAGCGAATCGATGGGCAGAACACCGAGGTTAAAGCGGTCGCCGGCGAAGTTAAAAATAAAGCCGTAATTCTTTACGACGATATGATTCGCTCTGGCAGCTCTCTCATTGAAGCAGCGAAACAACTCAAGGATTTCGGAGCGGCAAAAATTATTGCGCTTGCGACCCACGGGCTTTTCCCCGGAAATGCCACAGAAAAAATAAGGGACTCTAAACTCTTTGATAAAGTCTATGTCACAAACTCCCATTGTCGTGTGAATCAACTGAACGTCAATGATGGGATCGAAGTCATAAGTGTCGCTCCAATGCTCGCAAAAGCCCTGCGAAACCAGCACACAAAAACTTAATTAAAAAATACTTGCCCTAGCGAGTCGGTCTGTTAAAAACCACTTGAACTCTAAATGAAAATGAATTGATATTAGGCAATTCACAATGAGGAGAAAGAGCTATGAAAAATGAAAGTAGCCGTCGTGAGTTTTTAAAGAAGTCGCTCCTAACTGCTGGTGCCACTGGCCTAGCTATGAGTAGCCTTTCAACAAAAGCTCAGGCTGAAGCTAAGAAAAAATACAATATGCTTGAAGAGTCTGACCCCCAGGCAAAAGCCCTTGGGTACTTTAAAGATGCGGCAAAAGCCGATACTAAAAAATTCCCCAAAAGAGCGACTCCTGAGGCAAAGAAAACCCAGTTTTGTAATACTTGCGCCCTCTACAAAAAAGTTGAAGGGACTGGTAAGGACGAAGTGGGAACTTGTACTCTTTTTATGGCACCAAAACTTCGCCATGTAAAAGGTTTGGGCTGGTGTAATTCTTGGGTAGCAAGACCTGCCAAATAAGTTTTTAACAGATACCTGTTTATGGAATAAAAAAGGTCGGAATCACCGACCTTTTTTTTGGACTCAAGAAAGCTCTTCAACCTCATATTCTACTTTTTAATCAAAGCTTCCCAGCCCTATCGAGCTACAAATCCAAGAATTTTTTCGGCGGAATAATGGGGATAGCCTTCACAATCAAAGTCAGTGGTCGAGAAGTACTTTTTTTGTTCCGAGCTTTTACAACGGTATAGGGCTCGATCAAAATCTCTGGTTTTAATTCTAGAAAGGTATTTAAAAGCGCCAATCTGGTGGGCCGAGTTAATCTCACATTGCGGATCCGTGGACTCAAACCGAGTAGACTGAAGGTTGTCGTAGCAACTAAACAAGGTCAGCATATTACCAAGGTTAAAAATAGAAATGGAATAGGAGCCGATTTTTTCCCAACCCTCCTCGGCTTTACTGTCGACACTCAAATAGAAACTGGGTCCTTGAAGGGATTTAAAGCGATTTAAATCATGATCTCTATAATCAGGTTGCTCTAAGTTGCCTTTTTGATTTTCGCTCACATATCCCAAGACTCCTTCAACCTCATAGCCGAGAGTTTCGTCACATTCTGACGGATACAGCGTCGTTAAGTAGGACTGGTTTTTCTCATTATAGCAGCGAATGAGTCGAGCTCTTGCTCCATTTGTATATTGACTCGCGATGAATCCAAGGGCTCCTTTATTTTTGACAAAACTTCGCTCTGGACTCGGTTCACAAAGTTCGTCCGTCGAAAGATAATGGGAGTTTGCCTCGGTATTGAGGCAGAGGTAAAGCCTGCGCGAGTCTTCTAATTGCCGGTAAAATAAATTAAAGGCGATTCCCTCAAATAGAACCTCATCTGCGAATTTCTGATCACGAGCGAGATACTGTGAATTTCCAAAAACAAAGCGACCCGTTTGAAAATAGAAATAGCGAAAGACCGGCTTCAAGCTTTCTTCTGAGTAATCTTGAATATTCTGATTCATAGGCGGGCTAATAATATATTCTGCCAAACGTGCCCTAGTAAGATCGAGTTCACCTTCGTTAGGTAGGTTTTGAAACTGTTGAAACTGACCGTTCAGCTGTTCTTCTGAAGGTTGCTCAGAGCTAAACTCAATGAGCAAGCCTTCATGGGAAGGTCCCCCACAATTTTGAAACAATAAGAGAGTGAAACTAGCCACGATAGCTAGAATGACAAAAGCTTGCCTCTTACTGTCTTTTAAAAATACCATCGACCAACCCTAGTACAACTTACTATTCTCACAACCCCGCACTGTTATTGATAGTCTATTCACGCAATTGTTTCAGATCAAAACAAAGACTTACTTATACCCTCTAGAAGCCACTCTTTGTTTGCGGACTATTCCTCCATTTGTTTTTTGTTATGTTTTCAAAAACATGTCGTTAAAAACCACATGAAAACCCCATTAAACTTGTTATTTTAAACTCTTACTTCATGTCGTCAGAGCTCTGATAAAAAATTGCGCTCCTTTGACATAGAACTACCCTTCTGCTTATTCTCTCAAAGCTTTCGCCGAGGGGGGCTAAAGCATTTCAACTTTGTTGGGGAACAAAGTTCACATTTAGGAGGGGAACTATGCTTTTCAGAAGAAAAGCAAAAGGCTTGCTATTATCTACAGCATTGCTTTTGCTTGCCAATTTATCATACGCACAAGAAGTTAATAAACACTTAGAAGACGAAGCCGGATTTTACGATATCTCTTCAGTAGAGATTGTTGAAATTCAGGGTTTTGCCGATCCTTTGGGCCCAATTGCTCCCGGGGCCGATGACGATGATGGCCCCGTCAAACCTTTTCCACCGGTGCCGACACCTCCTGGTGGTGACGATGACGACGACACGACAAGTCCCTTTCCTCCTGGAGGCGGAACAAGTCCATTTCCTCCTGGCGGCGGTACATTTCCTCGTCCTAA
Source organism: Bdellovibrionia bacterium (assembly GCA_030424665.1). Classification (GTDB taxonomy): domain Bacteria; phylum Bdellovibrionota; class Bdellovibrionia; order Bdellovibrionales; family JAGQZY01; genus JAUHWN01. The sequence goes on from JAUHWN010000044.1 coordinate 28,069, forward strand.
TCCCTTCCCGGGTGGCGGAACCTTTCCCGGGGGTGGTTCGATTTTTAGACCAACCTATGGAAACCAATGGCTTATGATCGGGCAATTGGTTTATCAATTAGTCAGAGAAAATGAACCCGTCGCCAACTCCGATACCGAACGCTTCTCAGTCATGCCGATTGAGGCGAACCAGTGGGAAAAAATGGAAGGCTGGACCGGGCCCCACGTTCGCACTTTTAATCTGCGAGCTAAGAATGGCTTCGGAATGAACGTAGTCAATTTTCAGTACCAAGTTATTCTCTATGCCAATGGCTCTCTCGAGGACAAAGGCGCCTATGTCGCCAATCTACAGATCGTTCCGCAGTTTGTAGATATCAGTTGGGGCTTTAAATTTGACAGTGATGTTGAAGTTGGCGATGTCATGAATATGGGCACCGTTGAAGATCCCGTCGTCGGAGTCCACATGCAGATACAGTGGAAAATTCATTCAATGTTAAAACACAGTCAAGGGATTGACTCGTTTTTCGTTCGGGGAGATTCTGAAATTCAAAAGATACCTTAGGGATTCACTTTTGTGTTTTAACCACTGGATGGTATCAAGGCTCACGGACGAGCCACTTCTGTTTACTAAAACAAGTAACCAAGACCGAGAGTTAAAGCTAATCCTTGGTTGAATACCCACTCTTGATCGGATTCAGTGAGAGAAATAACACCGTGGTAAAGCTGCCCTTCAACGTTGGCAGACCAGTTTTTATTAATACGAACATTCGCTCCCATTCCTACACCCATAAGCACATCAAAAGAACTGATTTCTTCACTAAGAATTTCGTCTTGATCGGTAGAAGTTGAAAAGAAACTACTCCCACTAAGACGGTTATCAGTAACAACCTCTTTACTCATGGCAAAGGCTGGGATGATTCCTATTTTTGCAAAAAAGCTGGTCTTACTATAATCCGTTAGATAGTACTTTGCGAAAATGGGGAGTCCGATGTATTCAACATTTATTTCTCCACCACTCGAGTTCCCGCCAGGAACGAGGGCACCAATATCGCCGGTGGCAGCACCTGCCATGTAAAAACTTAAACCCGTTTCGATGGTGAACTGTCGCATCCCTAAATTGAGTTCAGTGAGAAATCCACCTAAAGCACCGGTTCGACCTTTAAAATAATTTACTTCATCTTGGGAATCATCGAGAACGAAGTTAGCGTCACCACCACCTAAGCTGAAAACACTGAAGCCGGCTTGAGGTTGGACTCGTAAGAAAAAGTGATCGTCTTTTTTTACTTTTTTCAGACTCACTCTCTCTGTTGCATAGAAGTCAGGTGCTTGAGATCGAGATCTCTTGCGCGCCGAACGACTACGACTCTTCGATCGCGACTTCTTCGTCTTTTTGAGCGTCTTTGATTTTTGCGATTTTGATCTAGGAGGAGCTACCCACCATTGAGCATAGGACTCAG
>JAUHWN010000045.1 GCA_030424665.1 Bdellovibrionia bacterium
AGGGAACTACACGAGTCTTTCGGTTACTATACTTTGGCTTCTATACTAGAAATCGGGCAAACATTCTGGGATCCGGGTATTCCGGTTAACTGGTATACCGGGATCCCGGTATCAAAAAAAAAAAAAAATGGTGATCGCTACTGGACTTGAACCAGTGACCTTTTCCATGTCAAGGAAATGCGCTACCAACTGCGCCAAGCGATCACTTGAGAAAACATTTAAGTAACAATTGAACGGCCATTGAGTCAACCCATTAATTCTCAAGAATCAGATGGAGCAGATGCACTAAGTCCCTAGAATTATTAGCACTCTGGCCCCTAAACCGACTCAGAGTCGGTTGACCCTAAGCTGGGATGAGTAGCAAGATCACCCTCAGATTCCTTGATGGGCTGAACCACGAGGCCTTCCGTATCGGGTGCTATAAACTCAAGATCTTTAGAAGGGAGATAGCTCTCAAAGAGCTCTACCCAGAGGCTAAATAGACTCTGAGGAGTTATATGGGAACTGTATTCAGAAACTCGATCCTGGCTTTGCCCGCTCACACCACAACTTCGAATCAGTGAAAAACAATCCAAGTCATTGCAGACGTTAATGGATAGACCATGGTAGCTCACTGAGTTTTTCACCCGAATACCAAAGGCCGCGATTTTACCTTTTTCGGTGATGAGTCCCGGCTCTTCGATTTTGCGGCGACTGCTTACGCCCAATAAAGCCAGGGCCTGAATCGTAGTTTCTTCGAGAAGGTGAATAAAACTGCGAACTCCAATCCCAAGACTTCGTAGGGGTATAATTGGGTAGATCACTAGTTGCCCTGGGTTGTGAATTATGGCCTGGCCACCCCGATCCGTTTTGACAACCTCAAAGCCCCTGAGATCTTCGCTAAGGAGATCTTCCGACTCTTTAGCTCTGATCCCCAGGCTTATGACCTTTGGATGTTCTAGGCCCAATACAAAGCTCTGAGACTCACTCTTGGCTCGATTAAAGTAATAGTGTTGTTTTTCGAGGCCTTCATTAAACGAAAGACTGCCTAACCATTGGGAATCCATAGTTTCGACCTATCGAAGCTCTTGGACTCCGTCAATTTAAATAGAATTAAAAAGTCGAATGGGAACTCAAATCAAAATGAAGGTGACAATGGTGCGCTAATAGAGATCGACACGATCGTTTTCGAGAAACCCGGAGCCACTGTGCACAAGCGCAATCGAACCATCTTTTCCAAAGTAACTAATAATCTCGATGGTCCCTTTCATGCGCCCTGGAACTTTTCCAATCAGTTCACCCGTTTCTGGATCGTAGACTTCTCGTCCCTCTTCAGTCACGCGCAGAATATCTCCCAATTGAATTCCGGTCAGACGGCCCGCATTCACGAAGATTCTCTCGCCTTGAATGTTGGCGATTCGGCCCTCCCAAGAAATCTTAGAAACAGCGGTCACTATCGGCATTACCGAGTTTTGAAAGGCTTTAGCTACCACCGCGCGAACTAAATTGGGGTCGGTTTCTAAAAAGCGATCAGTATGGGAATACTTCGCCACTCGAGTTGTTGAGGCTTCGACAGTCGCCGATCGCTCCTCTTCGTGAATGACTTTTCCGGTCCTCGCTGAAGCCACTCTAAGAGAAATCAGGGCTTCAGTTTGCGCTTTTACAGTTCTAAATAGGCCTACGGAGTCGCCGACTCTTCGAGTTTTAATATTGACGATCTTTCCCTCAATCACAGCACTGACACCTTTGCTACGAGCTGTTTGCGCCATTCTCTCCAAGTCATAAGAATCGCTGCCTTTAAATTGTTCAATATTGGCGCTGAAGTCATTCGGTTGAACCAAGACGAACTCGTTGCTGCGATATATGTTTTCAACAAAAATATTTCGTGCAAGTTCAGTGACTTCCTCGTTCGATCGCGGAGCTTTATTGATAAAAGGCAGCACTACTATACGTTTTCGCAAAGGGGCCGTTTCGCTACTTCGCGCTTTATAGGGAACGTCTTTCACCGATGCTTGAGCCACGGCAGGACGGTTTCTCGATTGAACATTGAATAAGCTACACCCGACCAGGAATAAGCCTATGGTTAAAATGAAGAAAAAGCGCAACATGCTTCTATTTTAGACGGTTGCCTGCAGAAGAAAAGTCGAAATAGTGGGTTCTAGCGACCTTGGTCTGGGCGCCCTAGACGACTCAGCACAATTTTACCGGCCTCAAGTCCTTCGATTCGATAAGGAAATCGACTTTTATCTACTGCGTTCAACTGATTGGCCAGCTTTTCTGCCCCACCTTTGTAATCGATTTCAAAAACCACTTCATTGGGAAGAAATTTTCTTTCTTTGACCGTCTTCACTTCTCTAAAAGAGTCCACTAAAAATTCTTTAATATCCTTGAGAGACTGGTAGTCAAAATTTCCACGCAATGCGAGCTGTAGTAAATTAGCACCAAAGGTTCCCTTCTCCCAGGCTTCACGAATTTGCACTGCTAAATCCTGTGCGATTTCACTAGTTGAAGTTTGCATGCGATTCCTTAAAGTCGTCTCAAAGAGTCCGGTTTCAGTATCATAGTTTCGCGAAACTTCGGCAATCGTTCGTCCGTTGACCGTTTGGATGGCGCTAATGCGAATCATTACCGTCGAAGCTCCTACAAGATTCTTATTCGAAACAATTTCAACACTCCCCGTAGCAACTATATCTGATTGCAGGAGGTCGCCATAAAACTGAAAGTCGCTGGTTCTTAGGCGTTCACTCACAAAATTACTAGGGATTAAACTTGCCAGTGGAAAGCTTAGTGGCTGGAAGCTGTAGAATCCTCTCTGTGCAAACTCATTGTACAAACTCTTGTTTAGGTCAGAGTCGAGCTGTTGCAAGAACGCATTCGTTCCACCCCCTTGGGAGGTCCACCAGCTAAAATGCTGGGAGTTGATTCGATCTTCCCAGGCAATCATCGGCAAAATTCGAGCTTGCCCATCTCTTTCATAAAGCAGTCCATTTTTTTGCAAGATAGAGCGCAGAGATCCCGCTGAAAGCTTAAGATTTACCGACATGCTATAGGAGCCGTCGGCAGCCCTTTTCATTTTACTCGGAGTGGCCACGGGAATAAATTTAGCAGCTTGCTTTAAAACTAAGGTATTTATAAAAGCTCTGTTCTTATTGTACTTTTCTTCACCGATGAGCTCGATCACCTTTAGGCGAGCGGCATTTTTCATAACTTGCTCTAAGATATCATTACGAGCCTGGGCCAGGTTACTTCGCTTGGATCGGCCTTCAAGGGTCATCTCGATAATATTTTCAGCAGCTCCCAGTTGAAGGACTAAAAGCGTCGTCAGTATAAAAGCTAAAAGTTTTCCCATAAGTCCACCTAAGTTATGGGTTTTATTTGATATTCAATAGTAATTCCTGTCAACTTAAGGGGCCCGATCTTTCGATCTGTTTACAATTTTGCTTCCTTTTACTTTTCTTTGCAGAAGGGCCTTGGTAAAAAATTGCAACGCGTCAGCAATAAGGGCTCTGGAGGATCCGTGAACCAGTCTTTTACTTTAATTCTATCTTTGGCTTTTCTTCTCATCTCCTGCACATCAGAAAAATCATCTCCTGAAGCGCCTCAAAAAAAACTAAAAGAACCCATTGAGGATACGATCTCCCAAGGACATAAAGAAACCACGCGCAAACAAAAGCCCGTTCTATTCTCAGAAGAAAGTCAGCAAGTGGTCCTTGGTGCCGTTCAGGCAGACTTTACAATTTCCAACTACTACGACATTAAATCCATTCGCGCCGAAGAGATAAAAATCATCGATCGCAACACTCAAAAAGAAATCGATAGTTTTCCACTGAGGATCTACGGACCCGTTTCGCTTTACTTAAAAAGCGAATACCCGGTGGAACAAATGTTAGTCGTCGACATGTCCTCCCGTGAAGGCTATGAAATTTCTTACAAGTATTTCACTAACAAAGACGGGAAATTCAGCAAAAAGACTCGATGTTATCAATACTTCACCGATCTTTGGAACAATGGCGAAAAGGGAGCCCAAGAGGCTCAGAAAAACGAAGAGCAGATCTACAAGAATCTTCTTCCCAATGTTGTTAAAGTCAACGGCCGCTTCCAAGTCGAAGGAGACGATCACGATTGGGAACGTATCCTCAGTAAAATAAATGTGCAAATTCTAAAGGGCCACTATGGGCTTTTTAAAATGCTGACCCAACCGACAGAAAAAGAAAAGGCTTACCATAAAAACTTTGATGGCGTTGCCTCCACCCGCCCTTACCTCGATCGCTACAGTGATATGCTCAATAGGGCCGGGTGCTGGTGGGGCAAGAAAATTAAACCCGAATAACACCAATTAATCCATTGAAAGTCTCTTCACAAATTAAAAAAATCAGAACATTTCCGGAACTTATTTTGGAATCCCCATTGCAATTCCTCTTTGGGTAGAAAAGAGGATCCAGTGAAATTGCATAAAATTCGAAAGAAGATTACCTATTTAGCACCATTTGCTCTGGTGATTTTCATGGCAATGACAGTGCAAGCGAGACCCAGCTGCGAGCAAAAATTCCTTTCTCTAGCGCCCTTGCCCATTACAGAGGCCCATCGAGAGGGCATTCGCGCTATCAAGGACCAATACGGACCTCAATATTTAAAGTACTCTAGCACTAGCCCGGAAGAAAATCAGGTCTGGATTGATTTGGCACAAAGTGGCTCATCTGACCATCTGTTTTTCATTGTTGAGAACTCAATGCTCAAAAGAGCCAATGACGAAATCTTCGCCGGAGACAAAGACGTGGTTACAATCCTTAGTAACCTTCACAAATACTATTTCTTCCAAGCACTCAAGTTTTTTGCTCCTCAAGGAGTCTCAAATAGTTTGGCTTCTTACTCAGACTTTAAAGTTAAAAGCGGAGTCGCCAGAGTGGAGCTCGAACCAGAGACAATAACCGAGTTTGAAGATGCCGTGTTCTGGAGCTACCGGATTTCAATGCGCCGAATGCGTAAAACTCTCGATGGTATTGCCTCAGGACTCTTTGACGATATTGGTTTTTCCCAGTGGATGAATGTCGGCTTTGGCGGCCTCGCAGATGAAGCCAACTTGGCAGTGAGAGAAGTCAGAAGAACAGGCGAACGGTGGTACACTCGTTTTGACGACCCTCAAACTCAAGAGAATTTGCGATCGTCATTAAGACTTATTGAGTACAACAGAATGCGCTTAGAAATGTGGGCTTTAACACACCCCGAACAAGCGGCTCCCATGTTTGCAATCGTAGACGATCAAGTCTATCGCGATCGCCTCCGTCTTCCCGAAGATGAAGGCTTTTCTTTAGATGAAGCCTATATTCCCAATCAAGCCCTTTTTGAAATATTGCGCAAAGAAAGAACGGTCGACGGTCTTCGCCAAAAAATTCAAGACCGTTTTAAAGTTGAAATGGACGATGAAAATCTACTTCACTTAGTCTCCTATGCTGAGGGCATCGATCTCTTCTCTCCCGCCTTGTTTATTCCAGAGAGAGTCTCGGCAAATTTAAATGAGGCAGAATTTGGAGGAATCACAGCAGACTTTGTCGGCATGGGTGCGGACAACTGGTTTGTAGTCGCCCTAGCAGTTGCCAAGCGAATGAATCTCGATCGAAACCTTCTGATAAAAATTCGCGAAAATGAAGAACATCTGACGGCAGAAATCCGTCTCAAGAAAAATTCTCTAAGCCGCTTTTTAAGAGAGTGGATTGCAGATCGTTTTTCTCTGGATGCTTCTGAAGTATATTGTAGCGGCGATGATTGTGTTCTTTGGCTCAAAGAACACCTCCCTCCCCATGAATGGGAGGAGGTTTATTCATTTCTGCTTTACAATTTCGCAGAAGAGACGAGATCCCCCTACCGAATCCGCTTTTCTTCAATCAGCGACGGCTTTCCTGCGGAACGAAGAACGCAAATGGCGACGGTGGGTGAACTCCTCGAAAAAGAAATGCGCCTCGTTTTACAAAGTGAATTTAGTTTTGATGAATACAAGAACATCCTCATCGGAAATATTCTTCACAGCGACTACCAACTCAATTCCCTGATTGCTACTCGAGGTAATAATCGGCAAAAGATTATAGATATCCTCAATGATCACAAAGAGGAACTCCAAGTGCGTATCCGGCAAAAAACGGGCATCAATCAGATTGAACTTGGAAGAATTCGAGTCTTTTAAAAACTAACGACGAACTTCAATCACATCATCGCGGCCGAGTAAGGACTGAATACTCTCAAAGACTTCACCCGAAGCTGCAATTCCTACAGGGTCGAGAATGTCCATCTCGACCCGCTTATGAATGTCGTCGAGATCCATTTGAAAGCTCACTTTGGTCGATCCAGGAAAGCGCTTGAGAGTTTCATCAAGAAGAGCCATCTTCGCTTCCATGCCTGGTTCAATTTTTACGACGACCTTGCTCACCTTTTCCATAGCCGTATCGAGAATACTAATCTTTTCGGCAATAATTTTCTGTGAGTTTTCGTCTTTTTCAAGGGTTCCTGCTACCAACAGAGGAGCATCACTTTTTAGTACTGCCTCACTGGCTGCAAATGTATCTGGAAAGACGATTAACTCCACAGAACCCGTAAGATCTTCAATACTCGCAAAGGCCATGCGCGTTCCCTTTTTAGTGATAAACTCTTTAAAGCTTCCTATGAGGCCCGCTAATATGACTCGCTTCTTGTGTTCTCTATTTTCAAGCTCCTCGACTGTACAGTCGGTCCAAAGCCTGCAAACCTCTTCAAGACCATTCAAGGGGTGGTCACTTAAATAGAACCCGAGGACTTCTTTCTCGTAAGCCAAGCGCGTTCTTCGACTCCATGGAGGAATGTCTGGCAATTGAACTTTAGTTTCTGATTGTTCCTCTTCATCCATCATATCAAAAAGATTACCCTGGCCAACTTCAGCATCTTTTTGCTTAATCTCTGCGGACTCTAAGAAGCGAGTATAGGCATCAAAAAGTTGTGATCGCGTTGGGCCAAAGCCATCGAGGGCACCAGACTTAATGAGACACTCGATAACCTTTTTGTTCACACGCCTGAGGTCGATACTGTCAAAAAAGTGTTCGAGACTCTCAAACTCACCTTTTTCGGCATTTTCTCTGGCCTCGACAATAGCTTCGACGGCACTTTGCCCTACACCTTTAATGGCACCCAAGCTAAAGTAAAGAACATCGCCATTAACGTTAAACTTGTAATCCGAGTGATTCACATGGGGAGGCTTTACTTCAATACCTGATTGTCGTGCCTTTTTGACGTACTTAACAATTTTGTCAGTATCGCTCATTTCTGTAGATAGAAGAGCGGCATAAAACTCGACCGGATAGTAATTCTTCAACCATGCCGTTTGCGCGGCGATAACACAGTAGGCGGCCGCGTGGGATTTGTTAAAACCGTACTTAGCAAACTCGGCCATCAAATCAAAAAGCTCTTCGGCTTTCTTCGGGTCGTGATTGTTTTCTTTCGCACCTGCCAAGAATCGCGTCTTTTGCTTTGCCATTTCTTCGGCAATCTTCTTACCCATCGCTCGCCGGAGCATATCGGCTTCACCGAGTGAGTAATTGGCAATGGTCGCGGCAATGAGCTGCACCTGCTCCTGGTAAATGATGACTCCGTATGTTTCTTTGAGGATCGGCTCAAGTTCTTTAAACAAATACTGAACCTTCTTTTCGCCGTGCTTTCGCTTAGCGTACTCGGGAATCATATCCATTGGACCCGGACGGTAGAGGGCGTTAATGGCTACGATATCTTCAAAGCAGGTCGGCTTTACCTTTTTAATGGTGTCGGTAATACCCTCAGACTCAAACTGGAAAATACCAAAGGTATCTCCCCGACTCATGATTTCGTAAATCCCTTGATCCGACATCGGAATTTCGTTGGGGAGAATTTTTTTGCCACGATTTTTCTGAATCAGATTTAAACAATCCTGAATATGGGTCAGGGTTTTCAAACCCAAGAAGTCAAACTTGATTAAGCCAATTTTTTCTGAGTGTTTCATGTCGTATTGAACAACATTCTCACCATCCACACCCTTGTAGAGTGGAGCGTGCTGCACGAGCTGTCCATCGGCAATAATAACACCGGCTGCGTGAATCCCTGCGTGACGAACAAGACCTTCCACTTTTTGCGCAAGATCGAGCATGGTATTCACTTGTGGATTCATTTCCATTTGTTCGCGAAGTCGTGGCTCCATTTCTATGGCTTCGCCTAAAGTAATCCCCAGCTTATCAGGAATCAATTTCGCCACCACGTCCACTTCGGCATAGGTCATTCCCAAGACTCGCCCCACATCTCTAAGGGCCGCCCTAGCTTGGAGTTTTCCGTAGGTAATAATTTGCGAAACCGACTCTTCACCATATTTTCGAGTCACATAGTCGATAACCTCAGAGCGACGTTCCTGGCAGAAGTCGATATCAAAATCCGGCATCGAAACCCGCTCTGGATTCAAGAAACGTTCAAAAATAAGGTTGTAAGGCATCGGATCAAGATCGGTAATCATTAAGCAATAGGCGACTAGAGATCCTGCTCCGGAACCCCGCCCCGGCCCAACCGGAATGCCGTTGTCCTTTGCCCAATTAATGAAATCCTGTACGATCAGAAAGTAACCATTAAAGCCCATGCCTTCAATGACTTCGAGCTCGTAATCGAGACGCTTAAAATACTCGGGCTTTTTATCTTCGGGAACGGTTTCATCTCGAGCTTCAGCTTCTTTAAAACGCTTTTCTAATCCCTCGAGGGCAACCCGGCGAATTTCATCCTTTAAACTCACTCCACCTTGGGTTGGATAGGAAGGAAGGTGATAAATCGGCTTCCCATTTTCATCTTCGAGAATAAACTCGATATTGCATCGCTCGGCAATCTTAACTGTATTTTCAATGGCCTCGGGCAAATCCTTAAAGAGATCTTCCATTTGCTCGGATGACTTAAAGTAAAATTGATCCGAACCGAGTCTAAATCGACTCTCATCCTGTAAAGTTTTGTTCGAACCAATACAAATCAAAACCTCTTGGGCGATTTGATCACCCTGCTTCATATAGTGAACGTCGTTAGCAGCAACAACAGGGATATCGAGCTCACGACTGGCTTTAAGCATGAATTCATTAATGGTCTTCCACTCAGAAAGACCAGTGCGATTTAATTCTAAATAAAAACGATCGCCAAATATTTCTTTAAGCTCTTTTGCAACTTTAAGAGCTTCCTCTTCGCCGTGATTTTGCAAGGCTAATGCAACATCCCCGCGAATTCCGCCCGATAGACAAATAATATCATCGGAATATTCTTTGAGAACGTCTTTGTCGATTCTCGGTTTATAGTAAAAGCCTTCTTGGTAACCAATCGACGAAAGCTTACACAGGTTTTGATAGCCCTTGAAATTCATCGCGAGCAAAACAATACGAGTATTGGGTTTTTGCGCAGCTTCCTTGTTTTCACCTTTGACAAGACGACCTTGGGGGGCCAAGAAAAAATCGCAACCAACAATGGGCTTTACTCCTGCCCCACGACACGCAAAGTAGAACTCAATAGCGCCAAACATATTGCCATTGTCAGTGAGAGCCACTGCCGGCATACCGAACTCTGCTGCCTTCTTGGCGAGTTCCTTAGTTCGACAGCTCGCTTCGAGCATGGAATATTGTGAATGATTATGTAAATGAACAAATGCCATGGATCCCCCAAATATCCTTAGCTTATAATACTATTCCCACTCAATGGTCCCTGGAGGTTTAGATGTCACATCATAAACCACCCGATTCACCCCGTTGACCTCGTTGGTAATACGGTTAGAAACATGACTCAAAAATTGGTGACTAAAGTCAAACCAATCTGCCGTCATACCATCATGGGAAGTCACTGCCCGAATGGCTACAACTTTGTCATAGGTTCGAGCGTCCCCTTGGACTCCTACAGTTTGTACTGGCAAGAGCACACAAAAGGCCTGCCAAATCTTTCCGTAGAGGTCGTTCTTTTCTAATTCAGAAATATAAATATCGTCTGCTTCACGCAAGACATCGAGATTTTCTTTATTCACTTCACCCATCACGCGAATAGCAAGACCGGGTCCCGGAAAAGGATGGCGCCACAAGGAGGCGCGATCAATACCAATTTGCTCACCAAGAGCACGGACTTCATCTTTAAACAATTCTCGAAGTGGCTCGACCAGTTTCATGTTCATTTTTTCTGGTAGACCACCCACGTTGTGGTGAGACTTTATCGTTACAGACTCTCCTCTTGGCGAAACGCTCTCGATCACATCGGGATAGAGCGTTCCCTGGGCGAGCCACTGAATGGGTTGTCCGATTTCTTTAACCGCATCGTCAAAGACCTCAATAAACACCCGGCCTATAGTTTTTCTCTTTTTCTCGGGATCCGACAACCCCGCAAGCTCCTTCATAAATCGATCAGAGGCATCAACCCCACGCACGTTAAGACCCATTGATTTGTAGCGAGTGAGAACTTTGCTGTACTCATTTTTACGTAAAAGGCCATTGTCGACAAAGACACAGTGAACGCGCTCTTTACCGAAGGTTTTTGTCAGCAAGGTCGCCACAACCGTAGAGTCCACGCCTCCGCTGAGACCTACAATAATGTGATCCCCTTCAGGGACTTGCATTTTCACATTGTCCATAAGTTCTTTGGCAATATCCGCTGGCTTCCAATTGGCTTCAGCCTTACATAGGTCAAAAACAAAGGATCGTAAAATTTCAGTTCCATTTTCTGTATGAGTGACCTCGGGATGAAACTGAACAGCCCAAATTTTATCACTCTTGAGAGCGGCCGGATGATTATTGAGACTGTGAGCGGCTACGTGAAAACCATCGGGAGCTTTCGTCACCACATCACCGTGACTCATCCAAACTTTTTGCTCTTTAGGGAGTTTCCCAAGTGCATCATCCCAAATAATTTTCTGGGCACCATACTCTTTAATCTCGGCCCGTTCGGTTTTTCCACCGAGCTCGCTGGCAATCAATTGCATACCGTAACAGATTCCAAGGATTGGAGCGATTTCGGCTAACTCTTTCACTGATCGCTTTGGAGATTCACTGTCCGCCACGGATTGAGGTCCGCCACTCAATATGATTCCCGAAGGCTCTAAATCCTTGATGCGTTCAAGAGGCGTATTGTACGGCAATAACTCCGAATAGACCTGAAGCTCGCGCAACCGGCGAGCGATGAGTTGAGTTAATTGTGATCCAAAGTCTAAGACTACGATTCCACCCTTCATGCTGCTACTCCAAACGGTAATTAGGTGCTTCTTTAGTAATACTCACGTCGTGAACATGGGACTCTCTCAGACCGGCACTTGAAATACGTACAAACTTAGCACGAGCCTGCAGTTCACTGATATCGGTAGCCCCGAGATACCCCATTCCCGAGCGCAATCCTCCAGCCAGCTGGTGAAGGATTCCGCTGGCCGAACCGCGGTAGGGAACCTTACCTTCGATTCCCTCAGGAACGAGCTTTTCAGCGTCGTCTACATCGCCTTGGAAATAACGATCCTTGGAACCTTTTTTCATGGCTCCAAGGGAACCCATGCCGCGATAAACTTTATAGGTACGTCCTTGATAGAGAATTGTTTCACCTGGACTCTCGTCAGCTCCGGCGAGCATATTACCGATCATCACAGTATTCGCCCCAAGGGCCAAAGCTTTGGCAACATCGCCAGAATATTTAACTCCGCCATCGGCGATGATACTTTTACCTTTTGATTTTGCGACTTCTCCACATTCCATAATCGCCGAAACCTGGGGCATACCCACTCCGGCAACCACTCGAGTGGTACATATACTTCCGGGACCTACACCGACTTTAACGACGTCGGCTCCTTTTTCGATGAGATCCTTCGTTGCATCAGCCGTCACAACATTTCCTGCGACAATAATGACATCTTTGTGCTGACCTCGCACCCATTCAACCATCTTGAGAACGTTGCGAGAGTGACCGTGGGCTGTATCAACAACAACCACGTCACACCCTTTTTCGACGAGGGCATCGACACGGTTTCGAGAGACTTCATCGATTCCAACGGCAGCGCCGACGATGAGGCGTCCATGTTTGTCTTTTGAAGCGACCGGAAAGTTTTGCGCTTTTTCAATATCTTTGATTGTTATGAGACCTGCCAATTTACCGGTAGAATCTACCACTGGTAACTTTTCAATACGATGTTTTTGCAAAATCGCTTTCGCTTCGTCTAAGGTTGTTCCCTGGGGGACAGTCACTAGCTTCTCTTTGTGAGTCATTAAATTTTTAATTGGCTGACTCGTATTCGTTTCAAAGCGTAGATCACGATTTGTAAGAATCCCTACGAGTTCCCCTTGCTCGGTGATGGGAACTCCACTAATGGAGTACTTACTCATCAACGAAAGAGCTTCGCTGACCAAAGAATTTGGCCCCAATGTAATCGGATCAATAATCATTCCCGATTCGTACTTTTTAACCTTCTCGACCTCAAAGGCTTGTTCTTCGAGACTGAGGTTTTTGTGGATAATTCCAAGTCCACCCTGTTGGGCAAGGACTCGGGCCATTTTATTTTCAGTGACGGTATCCATGGCAGCCGAAATAATTGGCAATTGCAAATAAAGGTCCTTGGCAAAAAAGCTTTTGCAATTGATTTGACTGGGAACCACCTCTGAGGCCTGCGGGACCAAGAGAATATCGTCGTAAGTTAAAGCTTCTTCTATCTTTATTTTCATTTTCCGGTCTCCGGTTGAGGGGGTTCTTGATACCAAGACTGGTAGAGTAAATAGTTATCCGCCGAACGATCCACAAATGCCAACTCTTTTTCATTGAGGGGGCGAATCACTTTAGCAGGACTGCCGACTGCCAAGTGGCCATCGGGAATTTTCATGTTTTCAGTAATTAGGGTACGAGCACCAATCAGACAGCGCTCACCGACTTGTGAGCCATCCATGAGAACAGCCCCCATACCAATGAGGCTCGAATCTTTAACCTCACAGCCATGGAGTATGACGCCATGACCGACTGAAACTCTCCTGCCTATCTTTGTGGCAGCCTTCTGATAGGTTCCGTGAATGACTACGGCATCTTGAATATTTGATTCATCACCGATTTCTATGGGCATGACATCGCCCCGAACGATCGCTTGAAACCAGACGCTCACCTTTTCTCCAAGCTTTACATCACCAATCAGACTGGCATTTGACGCAATAAAGCAACTATTTGGAATTAAGGGGGTTTTTCCGCGAACTTCTTTGATTAGAGCCATATAGGTTTATATATGAAATGGCCGAGTTTTTCCAATAATTTTCGAAAAAAATAGTTTAGAAACTCTTCGCTCCACGCCATCTAAAAAAAGACGATTCCCTTGGCACAGTCCAAGCATTATAGTTCTTAAAGTTGGCAATTTTCGGGGATTTAGAGGTGTATTTACTCAAATTCTTGGTTTTGCGAGCTAGTTTGTCACTAATCCGGGAGGCCAATATGTTAAAGATCAGCGACTGCATGAGCAAAACGCCAGATACGGTGGGAGAAGATATCGGTATTTCTGAAGCCAAGGAATTTATGATAGAGAATGGTTACCACCACCTCCCGGTTCTCTCTACCGGCATTCTCACCGGAATTATTAGTTACCGAGACATTGAATTTGCTCAGGCCCTTGTTGAGGACCGTCATGAAGAGTTTCGCGCTGGCGACATCATGTCTCTTGATCCCTATGTTGTTGAGCCCGATGCTGACCTCAAAGATGTGGTGAAAACCATGAAGGATAAGGGTATTTCGAGCGCCATCGTTTCAGAGACGACGGACACTCCTTGGGGAATTTTCACCATGAATGACGCCCTTAATTTACTCATCAAATTTTTGGGAACAGAAAAGCCAGAAGATATTTTAAAGTTGTAGGGTCAATCAATATCGCCCTACTGAACCGATCCGTTGAGATTACCAACTGAGATGACCAATTGTGGTTGTCAGTTCAGCTGATCGGTGCGAACACGCTTCAATAGCTGATGGCTATCGATATTGGGGTCGCCCGAAAAGACTTCAGCATCCATTTGTCGACAGGATTCAATGAATTCTCTTTGCGCGAAAAACTCACTCCCCATCTGTAAACAAAGAGGAATGGCTTCTGAAGCGCGAAAACGCATTTTCTTGACCTCAGGATGTCCCTTAAAATAGAGGTCGACGTATTGATGATGCCCCCGCAACTCCACAAAAAGACATTTTTCAATTTTGAGCCCGAGAGAGTTAAAAATTTCCTGGGTGATTTTATGGGGACCACTCGGAAAGTGCGAACCTTCAGCTCCTGCCAAAGTGTCGACAACTTGTTGCGGAAGGAGCCACACAGGTAGAGTGACATTCTTACTTTCATTTTTAAGCATGAATATGGGCCGGGTTTCGAGAGTACCAACGGCTATTCCGTAGGGCTTGAGCTCGATCCATTCACTATCGCTGTAGAATTCTGTCTTAATATTCAAATAATTTCTCCGTGGAGGATTGTGGGCAAGGCCTTGGTAATCTTCACCTTAATCAACTGACCAACGAGATCTTTACGGCCCGGAAAATGGGTCAGCTTATTTTCTGTGGTACGCCCGTTGTTATTACCCTTTTTCTCGTCAAAATTTTCTACGAGAACTTCTTTGACTTGGCCCAGATACTTTTGGCTGAGTTCGCCCGAAATTCGCTTCTGCAATTCAAAAAGCCTATTCAGGCGATCTGATTTTTCTTCATCCGTAATCTGATCGGGCCACCGAGCAGCCTTGGTAAACGGACGCGGACTATATTTAAAGGCATAAATACTTTCGTATTTTACTTCTTCAAGTAAGGATGCCGTATCTTCGTATTGTTCTCTTGTCTCGCCAGGAAAACCAACAATAATATCGGTCGATAGAGCTACTCCTGGAATGGTATCTTTGATCATTCTTACTTTGTCGAGGTACTCTTCACGAGAATAACCTCTGTTCATACGCTCTAAAACTTCTGAGTTTCCCGATTGCACGGGCAAGTGAATATAATCGCAAATTTTACTGCGATACTGTTGTGAAATATCGACCAACTCTTGATCAAAATCCTTGGGATGAGATGTGGTGTAACGAATTCGCTCCACATCGGTATCTTCTGCTACGGCTCTTAATAGACCACCGAAGTTAGTTCCACAATCAGACTTGTAAGAGTTTACATTTTGTCCAAGCAATGTGACTTCACGCACGCCTCTTTTGGTAAGGCTTTGAATGTCTTTAATCAGCTCCGTTAAAGGGCGACTCCGTTCTCGTCCTCGGGTAAAGGGAACGACACAGAAACTACAAAAATTATCACAGCCTTTTGTGATATTCACAAAGGTACTGACTCCAGGATTTCGAATCATCGTTTCGACATGATAGCCTTCACCGTGTTGAAACTTTGCCTTCATCAGTGAGTCTTCGCTCTTGTAGAGATCACCAACTATTTCTGGCAACTGATCGATATTATCTGGGCCAAAAACGAAATCAAGAACCGGAATATCCTTGAGGAGACGCTTTTTTTCTTGTTGAGCGACACATCCGGCAACCCCGATTCTCAAGGCTGGATTTTTTTCTTTGAGCAGGCGATAGCGCCCCACCTCTGAGTGCACCTTGTGTACCGGTTTTTCGCGAACACTACAGGAATTGATAATGATCAGTGAGGCCTGTTCTGGACTGGGAACCGATTGATAATTGAGCATTTCGAGGAGGCTAAACATTCTCTCGGTATCATTGACATTCATCTGACATCCATAGGTATTTATAAATACACCCTTGGTTGAACTATTTTGAATTTCAGCTGAATTATCCATTATTTCTATCCTCTAGCCAGAAGCTTGACTACACGCAAAAAGGCCATTAAAACCACCTGAAAATGGCCACAGACAAGCCGCTCCGAGTTATAGAAGGGCCCGGAGCCTAAGTCAACTTATTGAGGGAGGATTTGTTGAAGCCACGTTTAGAGAGCTCATTGGAATGGACCGCCTTTCCTACTGAATTTATTGAAAAAATTATCGAGGTTTTTGAGAATACTTACCCGAGCCAGAAGGCCCAGGGGCAGTTCTTTGTCGATGGTCGATTCTATCAAAGTGAAATTCTCTTTAAAGTGGGCTTTTTGCAGAATGGTCGTCTCAGACAACATAACTTTCTTTTCTCTGTTGAGTTTGATCCGAAAAAACAAAACGCAAGGGATCTCATTATTCAGTTCATGGATCCAATGGGAGCTTACCTCGACGATTTCTTCAGCGGAAAAACCGATGAAGAGGACTACCCGATTCAATGGAAAGAGGTTGAGTTTGGCGAACTTCAATACGCCTTCATGTATTCGACCGAAAATACTCAGCTCGAAGCTGAAGCCGATCGCCTTTTAGGAATCGACAACTCAGAACTTTATAAAGACCACGAGCCCACGGGTGATGCCATGGAACAAGCCACGGTCGACACCGAACTAGCCCAAGACATACAAAAGAAAATCCGCAAAGGTGAGTATCACCACTAAGCGAGCATTCTTCTGTATTTGAAGGGTCGAAATATTCAGTCCTTTGGCCGGCTGCAGGGAATAAAAAAAAGCTCCAGACCTTAGGAGCTTTTTTTGTAAGCAATGATTTTATAATTGAAAACGCCTAGTAGTCATCCTCGGCTTCATTATCAGAACCCCCGGCTGTCTGCATCCCACGAACCTCTTCGATGTAGGACTGAGCATCTTCTTCGTACTCAGAATCAGGGCCAGAATCATCGATTTCGAGCTCTTGAATAGCGTGAAGGAAGTCTTCTGGAGACTTGAGATCTTTCTTGAGAACTTCGAGGTATTTATTGGGATACCTGGAAGTCAGCTCTTCAATATACTTCTCAAGCTTTCCTTCAGAAAGAATTTTCTTACGAATCTGAATCCGCTTCCAAAGCAAAAGGTAGTGATAGCGACAAAAGCCGTCCACAACCGCCACTTGGTCACAGTTAAGAACCTTGCACAGCCTACGCCCTTCGGCATCGGTGAGAATAACTTCTTCGTGACCTTCAGGGCCGTCTTCTTCAGCCTGAAGTTCTTCACCTTCGTCGTATTCCTCTTCGTCGTATTCTTCGTCCTCGAGAAGTTCAACACCTTTGGCTTCGACTTCTTCTTTGTCTTTTGCGGACTTTTTAGATTTAGCTTTTGGCTTTTGCGCCGTCTTTGCCGACTTCTTTGCCGTCTTTTTGGCTGGAGCTTTCTTGGCTATCTTCTTAGCGGCCACTTTTTTCGCAGTCTTTTTAGCTGCTTTCTTGGCGACTTTTTTAGTGGCTTTTTTGGCCACCTTTTTAGCTACTTTTTTGGCTTTGGTTTTTTTCGAAACCTTTTTCTTGGCCACTTTTTTCGCAGTCTTTTTGGCCGGAGCCTTTTTGGCTGCTTTTTTAGCTTTAGTCTTCTTTACGGTTTTTTTCTTGGCTGGTTTTTTAGCCGCTTTTTTCTTCTTTGCCATAGGCGCTATGGTTGTTCCTAAATGGGATCTCAGTCAACATAAGATTCCCAGACTATTCAGATTTTTCCGATTTAACGCAGAATAATATTGCCCGATTCAGTGGTCGCCCTGATTCGCCCATTGTGCTTACCTTTTAGGCGACCTATAAGAAATCGACCGGCCACGTTTGAACTGAATTTTAAAGAACGCGGTCCCCGCAAATTCCCCTTCTCAGTTTTCAAGCGAACATAGGCATTGGAGTTGGAAGGCGCTTTAATTTTTACCTGACCATCGACAGAATTAATGACTGCGTTTGCGCTCTCGCCCGCCAGTTGGATATCAATAGGGCCCGATTCAGAGCTCCCATTGACTCGTCCATCGATAAGATTACCGGTAAAGGACCCCCGACTGATATCGAAAGTGGCGTTACCTTTGAGCTTTCTCACTTCACTCTTACCATCAAAGGATTTGAAGTCGAGGTTGCCATCGACGCCAGTGATGACAGTCTCACCGCTAAAGTTTTTGATATCAAGTTCACCGATTTGGTTGGTTATATTTACATCCGATTTAAAGGTATCCAGACTAATTCGCCCGTTGTGATCTTTGACAAGAATCGAGCCTTCAGAGAGATGGGCGCGAAGATCTGACTTCATACCAGCCACCTGTATTCGCCCTTGGCTTATAGCTAAATTCACCGGCGCTTGCCAGGAAAGAATATCAACTCGCCCTTTATTTAAAGCGACTTCAGTCGGAATTCCTGGAGCGCTAATCACTAAATCTATGCGCGGAACTTCTTTATTGAGTGACTTCTGCCAGAGAGACTTTTCTTGGGGGAGGCTCGTCTCTACAACAATGGTTTTTTCTTGGCGGTAAACATTGAGTTGCCAAGCCCCTTGGCTCTTAGAAAACTCATTTTGAATTTTTGGCTCAACGCGTTTTCCGGATACCGAAATAGAGGTGCCCTTGGACATCCCTCGCAGAGAAATACTCCCATAAAAAGCCTTTATCAAAAGGCGATCTCCCTTTTGAACTTCGATACTTTTACTAGGAAACCGAACTTCTTGGGCCCCTAGATTGAGCCCAACCAACACGATCAGAGAGAGAAGGGATATATTGCGGCCTGTATTCATTAGATTCATGGTCAAACTCCCATCGTAGAATTACTTGAGCACACCAAGATTTCCCAAGGAAATCAATAAAGTATCGCGTCAACATTCTGCAAATGCAACAGCTCTTAGTTGACTTTTACCATGACGTTTTGTCCTATAGGGCGCTTTTTCCAGGAGGAATTAATATGTCGAAAACTATCTATATAGTCAGTGCTGCGCGCACGCCCATTGGAGCTTTTCAGGGCTCTCTCTCTACCGTTCCAGCCATTGAGCTCGGAGCGACGGCAATCAAATCAGCTCTTGAGCGAGCCGGTGTTGATGGCGACCAAGTCTCTGAGGTTATTATGGGCCAAGTTTTAACCGCTGGCGTAGGACAGGCTCCTGCAAGACAGGCCGCCCTCGGCGCAGGTCTTCCCAATTCGGTTCCGTGCATGACCATTAATAAGGTTTGTGGTTCTGGCTTAAAAGCCGTCATGTTGGCTACAGATATGATTCGTCTTGGTGATGCTGAGATCGTTGTTGCTGGTGGAATGGAGAATATGACCCTTTCCCCTCACCTTATGATGAACTCTCGAGCGGGCTACCGAATGGGTCCTGTTCAAACTGAAGATGCTATGCTCAAAGACGGACTCTTAAGTCCTTTCGATGGTCAACACATGGGTAAATACACTGAACTTTGCGCTAAAGAATATCAATTCTCCCGCGAAGAACAAGATGAGTTTGCCAAGACTTCCTATGAGAGAGCGCAAAAATCCCAATCTGAAAAATGGTTCGAAAATGAAATTTGTGCCGTTGAAGTAAAAACTCGTAAAGAAACTTTAACAATTACTGAAGATGAAGAGCCCGGTAAGGCACGATTTGATAAGATGGCAAGCCTTCGTCCTGCTTTTGACAAAGACGGTACGATCACGGCTGCCAATGCTTCTAAAATTAACGATGGTGCTTGTGCCCTCGTTATTGCATCTGAAGACGCCGTTAAAAAACATGGTCTAAAGCCTTTAGCGAAAATTACTGCTCACGCCACTTATGCCCAAGACCCTAAATGGTTCACAACCGCCCCTGTTGGTGCCATGAAAAAGCTTTTTGAAAAAACTGGAAAGACCGCCGAACAAGTCGATCTTTTTGAAATTAACGAAGCCTTCTCAGCGGTCACAATGGCGGCCATGAAAGATATGTCTCTACCTCACGACAAGGTCAATGTGAACGGTGGGGCCGTAGCCATTGGTCACCCCATCGGAGCCTCTGGTGCTCGCATCCTAACAACTCTTGTTCACGCTCTTCATACCCATAATAAGCAAACTGGTGTCGCTGCCATTTGCTTGGGTGGCGGAGAAGGTGTTTCTTTGATGGTGGAGAAGGCATGAATAAAGTCGTCGGATCAGCCAAAGAAGCACTTAATGGAGTAAAAGACAATATGACGATCCTTGTGGGTGGTTTCGGTCTTTGTGGTATTCCAGAAAATTTGATAACTGCACTTAGAGATACCGGAGCTAAAGGGCTTACCTGTGTCTCAAACAACGCCGGAGTCGATGACTTTGGCCTCGGGTTGCTACTTCAAACGAAGCAAATCAAAAAAATGATTTCAAGTTACGTCGGTGAGAATGCTGAATTTGAAAGACAGTTTCTCTCCGGAGAACTCGAAGTTGAACTCACACCTCAAGGAACTTTGGCCGAGCGCTTGCGCGCCGGTGGCGCTGGAATCCCCGCTTTCTTTACACCAACTGGGGTAGGCACACTCGTAGCAGAAGGAAAAGAAATTCGTGAATTCGACGGCCGTGAGTATGTCATGGAACGTGGAATTACCGGAGACTTCGCACTCGTTAAGGCCTGGAAGGCCGATCGCTTTGGTAACCTCGTTTTCAGAAAGACGGCTCGTAATTTCAATCCTATGGTTGCGACTGCCGGAAAGATCACTATTGCCGAAGTTGAAGAGATTGTTGAAAATGGTCAAATCGATCCCGATGAAGTTCACACTCCAGGAATTTTCGTACAGAAAATCATGCAAGGACCTTCTTACGAGAAACGAATTGAAAATAGAACAGTCAGAGCCTAGGAGAGTCGGATGCCTTTAAATAGAGATCAAATTGCCCAAAGAATATCTAAAGAAATTCAAGATGGCTTTGTCGTTAATCTTGGTATTGGAATCCCCACTTTAGTGGCCAACTTTATCCCCGAAGATAAGACCGTAATGCTTCAAAGCGAAAACGGACTTCTCGGCCTCGGCCCTTTTCCGACTGATGATAAAGTCGACGCCGACTTGATCAATGCGGGAAAGCAAACGGTTACGGCTGTACCTGGTGCGAGCTTTTTTAGCTCAGCCGATAGTTTTGCCATGATTCGTGGCGGACACGTTAACCTCACCGTACTCGGCGCCATGCAAGTGGACCAAAAGGGAAGTATCGCGAACTGGATGATTCCTGGAAAGATGGTTAAAGGCATGGGTGGAGCCATGGATTTGGTGGCTGGAGCCCAACGGGTTGTCGTGGCCATGCAACATGTGGATAAAAAAGGGAATCCAAAGCTCCTCGAGGAATGTAATCTGCCACTTACTGGGACCCAGTGTATCGACATGATTGTCACAGACTACGGGGTCATTCAAGTGACTAAAGAGGGTTTCTTACTCACAGAACACGCCCCCGACATGACTCCTGAAGATGTGGCTAAGGCAACCGGTGCGCCCTTGCAGATTTCTCCCGAAGTACGCCCCATGAGCTAATCGATGAAAGCTACTGATCGCATTGATATTGAATATGTGCACCAAAGAGAGATTGATCCCTCTTTGGTGGATATTTATGGCCACGTTAATCACGCTCGCTACCTAGAACTCTTCGAAGAGTCTCGGTGGGCAATGGTAGAAAATCAGGGATTTGGTCCAGATAAAGTGGAAGAACTTAAATTGGGGCCAGTTATTCTCGAAGCGCAAATTCGCTATAAAAAAGAACTCAAGCCGGGCGATCTTATTGAAATACGCACCCAAGTGAGTCCCATCGTAAAGAAGATCGGACACATCTTTCAGCGCATGACTTTCAAAGACTCTGGACTTTTAGTAAGTGAAGTCGACCTCGTTTACGGCATCATGAGCATGGAATCTCGAAGGCTTATTAACCCGCCAAAAGCATGGTTAGAGGCAGTCAAACTACCAGTCATCGAAGAAGAATAGATTGTTCTCGATGCTATTCCCCCATATAATTTTTGTAAGGGGAATTTCTAGTGCCAGCTGGTGTAAAAGATCTTGATAAAGGCCAAATACTATTTCGCGAAGGAGATCCTTCCGACGCTATGTACGTGATCAAATCCGGTCGCTTGGCTATTCTTAAAAACAAAGGGAATTCTGAAATCGTTTTAGCTGAACTCGGCCCTGGTGACATGCTGGGCGAGATGGCCTTTTTCGATAATAAACCTCGGTCAGCTGGTGCTAAAGCGATCGACAAAACGACGGTTATCGAGTTACCTTTTAAAGCCCTTCACGCACAATTCAAAACCTTTCCCGAGTGGCTGCGAGCCGTAGTTAAAACGGTTAACAATCACCTGCGTAACGCTAACCAAAGAATCAAAAACCTTGAGCGTCTTGAAGGCAATGACGCCGCCGTTTTTCAACCTCACTTAATCACACGTTTGATCATGATTCTTGCCTACGTAGCCAATCGCTACGGAGAAGATGAAGAAGGAACAGAAGGCGTTGTCGTTCCCGCTGGAATGCTGCGAAGGCATTGTATTCAAATTCATCAACAACCCACTCACAAGATGCAAATTCTGCTTACGGCCCTGGACGAGAGAGGCTACATGACTGTCGAGGACTTGGGAGAGGGTCGGCAAAAAATTACCGTCAAAGACGTCGATGAACTTTTCGACTTTGTTGAATTCTACAACGATTGGTTATTTAAAGACGACAGTAAGAGAACAACCATTGACCGCGGAGAAGTTAAAATCCTTCAAGCCTTCACCCACTTTGGCAAAAACTATCAGCCCGATTCAAAAGGCAATGTTAAAGTAAACCTGACGGGCATTCAAAGCCATTGCCCCAACGAGCTTGGTTTTAAATGTGATGTCAGTGAAACCGACGCCCTCACCGAAAAAGGGGTTATCGGGGACAAAATCTCTGAAGAGGCACGAATCCTTGTGGAGTTTAACTACGACGAAATCGCCCGCCTCTACCGTCATTGGAAACTCATTTACGACCTCAACGAGTACCAAGCTTAATTTTATTCATTCTCGATAATATCGATTGGCCTGAGGGGCTGGCAGCGCAGTGGAAAGGTTTCTGCTGATTCCTTATTTTGATCGGGCTCACCAATGGTATACACCCTTAAAGTATTGGTTTTGGCTCGTTGAATTACGGGCGAGCCATAGGTAAGAATCACTCGATCTTTGGGTTTAACCAGGTTGTAACGTAGAAGTTTTTGTTCGATTAATTGCATGGCTTCGTCGCTACTACCGTAGGGCGAAATCGGTAGTGTTTGAATGCCCCAAGTGGCTTCAAGGCGATTCAAAGTAGATATAATGTGAGTTAAAGCAATAATTCGAGCTTTCGGTCGATAGCGTGAAATCATCGCCGCTGTCTTACCTGTAGTCGTCAGGCAAACAATGACCGTAGCGTCTAGCTTTTGCGCAGTTAAACAAGCGCTGATTGCTATACTTTCGGCAATAGAAAGGTGGGAACCTCCAAGATTAATCTTGTAGTAGGCCGACGAATTTTTCTCAACTTCCCTAGAAATTTCATGCATCGTGCGAATACAACGAAAGGGATACTTACCAGATGCCGTCTCTGCGGACAACATGAGAGCATCGGTTCCGTCGAGTACAGCATTAGCAATGTCGGTCACTTCTGCTCGAGTTGGCCGAGGATTATTCACCATAGAATCGAGCATTTGTGTTGCCGTAATAACGGGACGATTGAGCTCATTGCTTAATTTAACGATTCGTTTCTGAATTCCCGGAAGCTGACTCTGCCCGACCTCAATGGCCAAGTCACCACGCGCTACCATAACAGCATCACTTTTTTTGATAATGTCTTCTAAATTTTGAACTGCTTCGAGCATTTCAATTTTTGAAATGACTTTAGCTGACGACTCCTTTTCTTTAATGATCTGCCGTAAATCTTTCAAATCATTAACAGATCTAACGAAGCTAAGGGCGACGTAATCCACTTCTTCTTCAAGTCCGAACTTTAAGTCTTCGCGATCTTTCTCAGTCATTCCTTGAATAGGTAAAGTCGTTCCCGGAACATTCAACCCCTTTCGATCTTTTAAAACCCCGCCGTGAATGACCTTGGCTTCAATTTCTGTCTCGGTAGAATCAATAACTTCTAGCTCTAGAAGTCCATCATCCAATAATACTCGCAACCCCTTGAAACACACTTTTGGTAGACCATCAAAGTCCAGTGGGATGAGCCCGTCTTTTCCTAAAATATTCTCAGTTGTGAGCTTAACAATTTGCTCTCTTTTGAGTTCAATTGAGCCGTGTTCAAACTTACCAACCCTAATTTTTGGCCCCTGAAGATCCTGAAGAATAGTGACCGGGGCCTTTAGCTCTTTAGAAAGCTTTCGAATCAAATGAATGACTTTTTTGTGATCTTCATGGCTTCCGTGACTAAAATTAAGGCGAGCTACATTCATACCCGCCTCGATGCATTTTCTCAAACCGTCTTCAGAGGACGTACTTGGACCGATGGTCGCAACAATTTTCACACGACGTTTTGTAAGCATATTATGATCTTCTTCTGTTGATGAGACTTTCTAGCTCTTCCCTGTGTCTTGCTTGGATTCGATCAATTTGTTCTCTGTGAGCCATCTTCATATCATCAGCTTGAGCCTTAAATTTCAACTCTCGAGCTTCTTTTTGTTGCTCAGTCTGACGCGTCCGTGTCGCCGCTGTGCGCTTATGATAATCCTCAAGTTGTCTTATCTCTTTTTTATGATCATCTTGGATTTTAACTATTTGTTCTTGGTACTTCTGATGAAGCTTCGTCATTTGATCGTTCTGTTTCTGACTTATTTCAGAAACCCGTTTCTGCAAACTCGAAATCAACTCTTCTTTTTCCATTTGGTTGGCTCTTTGAATTTCATCAAGGGCCTGTGCGTGATTTTGCTTGAGAACCTCTTTAGAACGGTCGTAGTTATCTTTCAATCGCTCCTGTTCGGTCAAATGCGCTTGCCTAAGAACCTCTTTACGGGACTTCTCTTCGCTTCTCAGTTTATTCATGTCGGTATCGTATTTCAAATCACTCTTAATATCTTTAACTCGCTGTCTGGCTTCCAAGTCGGCGACTTTATTCTGATAAAAACGATTGGATTCGTTTATTTGTTGCTGACCTTCTTCACGAATCTCCATGAATTTTTTTGCGTTGTCTTTGGTGTTCGCTGCCACTATTTGAGATTTCTCTTCTTGAAGAGCGTCGATATTCGCTTGCATGGCAGATTTTAAGTTACTGAGCTCGGATGATTTGGCTCGATTCATGTTGACTCTCTGTTGAATCTTTTCCCTTTCTGAATCGCGTAAAGACCTCTCTAAACTGCTAATTCGCCCATTAGTACGTTCGGAAACATCTTTTGCTAGACCTAATTGTGCATCTTTGTTTCTTTGATTTTGCTCCTCTTGGAGCTCTGCGTATTCTTTTCGATTTTCACCCAAAGACTTTTGAAACTCTTTGCGCTGGTATTCTAAGAGGTTTTGATAGTTCTCATCTTTTTCTCTGAGCATTTCAAACTGACTTTTGCGAAGATCCCCTGTGTCTTGGGCATATTTTTCTTCGAGACGATCTATATTGCGGTCTTTTTCAGTTCTTAGGCGATCATAATCTTTTCGCAAACTATTGACCTTAGCTCTCTTATCCGACTGAACTATTGAAAGTTCTTCATTGTGTGCTTCAGATAGCTTTTGTCGGAGTTCTTTAAATCCCTTTTGGTGTTCATTCTTATTACGAATACTGAGATCCGCCAATTGACGGTCTTTGCTGTCCATTGTCTTTTCATGGTCTTCTCGCAGCTTATCGATACGGTACTCGTGCTTTTGCTCCAAAGCTTGTTTCTGCTGACGACCTTGCATAATGAGATTTCTCTCACGATCAAAACTTTCCGAATTTGATTTTCTTAAACGAGTCTCATAAAAACTTTTAAGCTCATTAATATCTTTTTGGTATTCCATGTCTTGACGGGACAATGCTTTTTGCGATTTTTCTCGAAGTTGAGCTAAACGATCATCAGTAGATTGTCGCATTTTTTCGAGTGAATCCGCATGCGCTTGATTAATGCGTTTTAATTCGCGCCGGTGCTTTTTAACCAACTCTTCTTCGCGCTCTTTATAGAGTTCTCTCGATTGGCGAAGTTTCTCGTCAGAATTACTTCGATCAGATGAAGAAATACTCGACATAAGCCCTCCATGACTTATTTCTGGACATCCTGTCCTATCTATATAATAGCATAAGGACTTTAAGCATATGATCGATTAATGTTAGAAGAGATAAATCAAGCAGTTGGTCTTAAGATCAATGGTCGAGAAAATTTCTCTGATAGAAGAGCTTGCGCAATCGGCGGTCTTCCCGCATCTGGAGGGCTCTTTGCCGCTTTCGCTTTTTTGAAAGGTCCTGATCACTAGCAATTTGTCGCTGTAAAAGGTTCTTGTGAATTGCTACCGTTTTTTGACTTGTGATCTTCCAATTCCTTGCAAAGTCTTGAATATAGAGAGCGAATTCTTCTTTACTCAAATCATTTATTTTGGCCATTCTTTTGGTGAAGTCACTGAGGTCTATCGGCGTCGGAAGAGCTGAATCCGCTTGGAATGTTTGATCCACTGGCCCCAGCCAAACTACCTGGCCTGGGTCGAGAATAAAGGGTCTTTCAAAACCTCGACCATAAACCTTGATTCTTCGGTTCACAGCCTCAAAATAGAAGCGATCGCGATCCGCATAAACCCAAGCCTGACCTTTAGGGATTTTCGCAAATCCATAATTGGTCTTAATCAATAACTCTCTATGGGCATCTATGAAAAGTGCACCACTCATTAGTTTAATCTGATCTTCTGTAATAATACTGAGACTCGTCTCTTCTAAGGAGACGATCTTTGCCTTCCCGGAAAGGAAATAACTGAATCGCGCGTGATCTGCTGTTAGAAAAGAACAGG
This sequence comes from Bdellovibrionia bacterium, assembly GCA_030424665.1. Classification (GTDB taxonomy): domain Bacteria; phylum Bdellovibrionota; class Bdellovibrionia; order Bdellovibrionales; family JAGQZY01; genus JAUHWN01. The sequence continues at coordinate 26,587 of JAUHWN010000045.1, forward strand.
GATACTCTTGATTTAACAAACAGTCCTCTGGAATCTGACTCACTGGAGCGGCCTCTCCAAAGGTTAAACTGCTTTCGTGGGCCTTGACTCTGACTTCGAGACTAAAGAAGAAAACAAAAGCGAACAGAGGTCTCAAGTACTTCACTAAGTCTCCACTCGTGAGAGATAACTTCTCGCCTCTAACTTTAGGTCATTACTTTCGTAATTTTTAAGAATCGTTCTATAAATTTTAGCCGCTTCTTCTCCCCGTTCTCGGATCTCAAAAATGGCGGCCAATCTCATTAAACCAAACCCTGTTAACTCGTGTTCCGGAAAGTGAATCACCATTTTGTTAACAAAGTCGATACAAGCCTCATAGTCTTCCATTTGAAAAAAGCTTTCGGCTAAAAGAAAGTGAGCTTCAATACTATGAACAGATCCGTCGTGGAGTTTTACGACTTTTTCAAAGGAATTTTTGGCCTGTTCATAGTCGCCATAAGAAAACAACTCCTTCCCTTCTCGCATCAGTTCCGAAGCAGGAGAGGGACCGACAACCATGGGAGGAAATCGAACCGAAAGACTCGCCAGGGTCCTCAAAGGGTATCCCTTTTCAGGAGATTTCTTTTGTTTTAGTAGTGGTGACTCTATATTTTCGGCGACCATTTGTCGGTACTCTTCAAAGTCACTAGAGAGAATGTAATTTTTTAATTTCTCTTTGTCGTATTTACTCTGTAAAAATTCGACCTGAGCCTGCAGGGTATGCTTTCCCGAATAGTGATCTTTTATAACACTATAGAAATAGGTCATTCCAGCAGTAATGCATAGTATATAGGTGACATAGAACTGAGTACTCATCTCTATTGTTATCGGTAGCCGGAGAAAACTTATTGAGAAATCCGGACCTTATGACAGGTCAAGAAAAAAGGAGGAGATGAAAACAAAATGACATCAGTTTCATTCTGATACATCTCCAAGAAAAAAATTAAATCTGTTTATTTTTTTAAAATGCCTTGAAAATTTGGGGGCCTTTAATTATTAATCTACCTCTAGTTTTTGAGCGGAGTGAGTAGTGAATAAAGCGCAATTGGTGGAACGAGTAGCTAAGACGACTAAGCTGACCAAGGTTCAATCTGAAGCTGTAATCGATGCGACGATCAAAATTATTCAATCAGCTGTTTCCAAAGGCGATGATGTAAAGCTCGTGGGATTTGGAACTTTTAGTCGAGCTCAACGTGCGGCCCGTACTGGCCACAACCCAAAAACTGGAACCAAGGTAAATATTCCTTCCACCAAAGTGCCAAAATTTCGTCCTGGCAAAGATTTTAAAGAAATTGTGAAATAATCTTACTATCGATAATTAGATAGGTTGAGAGCGCTCTGCTTGATGGCAGCGAAGCGCTGTTGAACCTGAATGCTGCCGCGACTTGCCATGGTCCGTTTCGAGCGAATGCTGGAGTCCAAATCCTGGGCCTCTTTAATTAGATCTTTGTATGCACCATTGAGTTCCGCGATGAGATCTGGGTAAGCCTGCTTCTGACGCGGAGCTCGTAAGGCCTCTTTAAATTGGGGCAATAGGCTCTTGGAGCGATCAATTTTCCACTGACGATAAAACCGATTCCAGGCACTGGGTTGACCCCGAAGGCGACTTGCATTGCGTATGAGCCTCCCTGTTAAGGCCTCGAGGCCTCTGGACGTGTAGATCAGGGCCTTTTTCTGAGACTGTTGAGTCAGGGATATTTCTTTCAAATGGGCGCGGAGTTTTTTGTTAAAATCGTTGTTCTTTCTGCCATGAAAAATTTCTATTTTGCGATCGAGGGAATCCACCGAAACCTCAAAAACCAATGAACCGATGGGTGCTCCGATTTCTTTTAAGCTTAAGCTCAAGTTCCCACTCTTATCTGCTTTTCGCGTCAATTTTCGATAGTAACTAATTCGATCAAGTATCCGCCCGGACCGCCCCTTCGCTAGAATCGTTATCGACGCCCCTGAAGAGGCATTGCTGGTAACTTTAAGCCGCGCATTTGAAGAGCTTAACGACTGGCCAGCGAGACTTAAACGGCTGGCCTTGCGCGCTGGACGTGGCTTGGCTGTGGGCCGAGGCTTTGGAGTTTCTTGGGCAACGACGGCCGGAGTATTTTTCGGCTGAGGCTCCACGTTCCGCGGCTCGATAGGATCCTGCCTCGGATCTTGGGGCTCAACATTTTGATTCTCAGTGACTTCGTCAGGATAGTTTTCTGGATCCGGATCAAATGCATCTGGGGGGGCAGGTATCTGGTTTTCCGAATACTCTGTATCGTCACTATTATCTATTTCAATATTTGGAATGTCCCCGATTTTTCCAAAGGGATCAAAGTTCTCTACGTAGGTTTTCCATTTTGGATAGCTAATAAACAAACCAAATCCCACTAATCCAACTATAGCTAATAGCGCTAGCGGTACGAAGAATTTGTTGATATCGAATGGTTTTCTCTTTTTGTAGGTCTCCGTCTCTTCAGGCTTCGTTTCTTGAACTTCTTCAATGGCAATAACTTTAGAAACATCTTGATCTTGAATGGGCTCAGATGAAGAAAATGTTTTCTCGTCAAAGCTATTGAACTCGCTCTCTTCACCCTCTGATTCAGCATCGACACCGAAGACTCCAACGGACTCCTCCTGGTTATCAAAAAAACCTTGATCGTCAGAATCCTCCTCAGATTTTTCATCGAGATTGCTCACTAAATTTTCTGGGTCAGGTCTATTGAATTCATCCGAAAGATTCTGGGCCCTTTTGGACTTCTTTGGCACCAGGTTTTCTGGCTGGGGGTCCTGAAGTTGAACAGTATCATCAT
>JAUHWN010000046.1 GCA_030424665.1 Bdellovibrionia bacterium
AAAGAATACCAACACCCACCTTCATCAAATGCAATACCATGCCCCCTTGAAATCAAATCTATAAAGAGTTCAGCGGCAGGGTCTATGCGACTGTTCAATTATTAAACGCGAAGTTTATTCCAAAAGAGCACGTTTTCTTAGAGAAATTGTTTCAAAATGAGACTTAATTAAGACCTGTTGTTTAACGGTCGATGAGTCTATATGTGAATAAAATAGCTTTAGAAGGATATTAAGTCCATATCTGTGTCGGATTTCTTTTATTACTATTTGGATAGTGGGTCTTGATGGGTGTGAAATGTGAAGACGATTTTATATATATTGGCATTAATCTGCTTTCAATTTAGTGAAGCACAAGCCCAAGGCCGATTTAATCTGGGCAAAAGTGATATTTCAGTCACGATCGAAGCTCAGCAAGTTCAGGTCTTGTCTTCGATTGCTCACTATTTTTCTACCATTCAAAGTAAAAAAGAGTTTTTAGCTAAAATTGAAAGCATTGGGCACCCGTCCTTAAAGAGAGACGTGAGGAAAATTGCGAAAAAATTGCCCGAAAGTTTTAAGTCCTTTGAACTCTCTATAACTTTTAAGGACCGGACATTATCGATTTCTGTCAAAGACCTTCCTCCGGTTAAAATCGAACCGAATCCACATGCATTGGGAAGGTTTTTAGTAAATGGTACGGTCTTAGACTGGTTACTTGAATCGGGCCCTGAAGCTTTGTGGATTAAGGTTTTTGGTAGCGATGTAGTTAATAATCCCCAGCTTCTCGATCTTTTAATTGATAAAGCCTATGCCGGTGCCCCTGTCGGAGTTTGGATTCTTAGAGCGATTGTTTGGGGGGCCGTGGGAACAGGTGCCTTAGTAGTTGGTCAGTGCTTTAGTTCAAGCGTTAGACAGTTGTCTACGGCTTTCGGGCAGAGAACCGATGAGGTTCGTGCTAAATTTGTACCTGCAGTTACCAATACTCGTCTTGCACAATTTGAAAGAAAGGCGGGACGGTGGATTCGTCGAATGCAAAGGACCTATCTTGGTAATTGTGCGGCGGCTAGTTTTGCTGGAAGCGATGATATCTATGATGTTCGCGGGGCAATGGATAGTTATTGTCGAAATGCTGCCCATAGAGTTATAGCTCGTCGTCTCGAGTTAGTGAATTCAGAAGAGGAAGCTTTAATGAGTCGATACCCTCCTCCTTATACTGAAGAGGGTGAAGTCAACCATGTCTTAATAAATAGGGTGATGGAAGCCTATCTTTTTGAGCGTGACCTTAACCCTCGAGGACTTGTTGGCGTAGATGTTTATCGATCCACCTCTTCAATGGAGGGAGGAGAACTTTCTGTCCAATATAGTCACTCTGTAGAGGAATGGAATGAGCTTCCTTCTGAAATGAGAGATATGTTTCTTGGTCTTCATCAAAATCATCGAGATCGAGCGCAATGTTTACAATATGGATTAGAAATATTAAGGTCCGAAGGATTCTCGGGCCCTGATAATCGTGGCGATTCTCCTAGTAGAGATCTAGAAATGTAAAAAACAGAGGCCTCAATAGGGGAAACTGAGGCCTCTAAGATATGCTACTGAACAACTGTCTCTATATATTCAATAGCCTTTTTAATATTTAACCGTCCGCGGGTTGCTACCGGGAAGGGTCCTGAATCAACACTGAATAAGAGGGCCTCTTTAACTTGCTGTACGGTGGCAGAGGGTCTGTGACTAAATAAAAGGGCAGCTGCACCAGACACGAAAGGGGCTGCCATTGAAGTTCCATCAAGGTATCTCTCACTTGGGAAGGTATAGGTTGAATAGATCGAAACGCCCGGGGCGACAATATCAACGAGAGCTCCTGAGTAGTTAGAAAAATCCGCTGTAAAGTCATTGGGCGAAGATGCACCGACAGTAATTTGATTGGAGTAAGTGTAGGCCGCCGGAAACTCAGGTCGCACATCTAAGTTTTGCCCATTGTTTCCCGAGGCAACGACCACAAGAATACCCTTTTGATTGAGTCCATTGATAGCCGCTCCCAAACTTTCTGAGCAGGGGGCTCCTCCCCAGCTGGCGTTGATGACTCTTGCCCCTTGATCTGCAGCATAATTGAGTGCACTAACAGCATCAGACAATGAGCCCTCACCTTCTGAATTCATAAAATCGAGAGGAAGAATTTTAGCTCCATAGGCAATTCCTTTAATATTCCCATTGCTGTGACTAGCGCCAACAATTCCAGACACATGGGTGCCATGGCCCGTACCGTCTGTGACTTGTGGCCGATCTCTTTCGAAATCATATCCACTAATGTCGTCAATTAAACCATTCCCGTCGTCATCAATACCGTTTTCAAACTCTCGAGGATTGCGATAAATTTGATTAGCTAATTGAGGGTGATCGATATCAACCCCAGAATCGATAACTGCCACCAAAACTCCGGAGCCATCAATTCCTCGAGCCCATACGTCTTCCACTTGAATTTTTTGTTGGCCCCAATCAAATTCGGTAACCTCTGAAGAAGCTATGGGGCTAGTGACTGGGTTAAATTGTTTGAGTTTATAATCGTGTTCTGCCCAAGCAATTTCTTCATTATTTTCTGTCATGAATTCGTTTACAAACTTCTCGCGGTCAACTGCAGATTCAAAAGTCATATCGCCGTTTTTCCAGTGAACGATAAACTTATTTTTAATAGCAAAAGACCCGCAAGTGGAACTGGGTGATTGGAATTTCTCTTCTGCGGTTGTATCACCGCTTCCAGAACAATTAACAATGAACGCAAGCATTGGAATCAAAAGTCCCGCTTGGACTAGCCGATAGACAAACATGTCTTTCTCCCCTTGGCAGGAACTTCCTGTCCCTTGTTATATTGTCACTTTTAGTGACCCTTCTGGTTAGTTTGATCGGCCTAAACTCGGCTCAAATAGAGACCAGAAGTGAAGTTCTAGACGAAGGGTTTTGGACACAGGTTGAGTGTCATAAGTGGATCTTGTGGTCTTGTATTAAGAATACTTTCTATTCTTGAGGAAGAATTTTCCTAGTCCAGTTGAGGATTCATTGCCTGTTTTTGACGTATATAAAGCTTTCTGTACAAGAAATTTTTACTAATTGGGCTTTTCCGCTGGGGATTTAAAAAAGCTTTGCTATAAGCCAATGAACTTTACTGGAGGATTGAATGAAATTTTTAACGCTTATATTTGCAGTACTATTGAGTTCTGAGATTGGTTTTGGGGCGGGTAGCATGAGTCTAGAGCAGGCCATGGATTTACAGGAGCAAATAACTCTTTCTCCGGTTACTTATCAGGGGCTTCCGGTGATTTCCGCGATACATAACTCTAACAATATGCCTGCGATGGTATGCGCTTCTCTTGGTTACTCTAGGCTAGTGGCCTTTGAAGTGAACTCTGAAAAAACCGTTCGTGAGTTTTTAAAGAATGGAGTTAGTCAGGTTGCAGCTATTAAGCCGGCCGGAAATGATTCTGAAGGATATACGCACTCACATGGTGCTTACTTTTTTTATCAAGAAGATTTAAGTAAAACCTTGTTTAAGGGAGTAAAGCTCACTACTCTTAAGTCTGTAACATGTGCAAAAGGGCTTTAGGAACGAATATTGGCGGGAACAATTCTTTTTACTCTTATAATTGGACTGTTGGCCGTCCTTCAGGGCGGAATTAATAAGCAGTTTGGAGATAGCTGGGGTCTTCCGGGTGCGGTACTTATTAATGCAATCGTTTTTCTCGTCGGTTCAATTGCGTTTTACTTTTATGCGAAAACGTCTCTGCCTTTAATGGAATCTCTTGGTGATCGCGCTAGTTTTTCGAGTTTTAAGTGGTGGTATATACTTCCTGGATTAGCGGGACTGGTTTATGTCATAGGTGTTCCCTATTCGATAACTAAAATCGGTGCTCTTAATGTTTTTATCATTCTAATTGCTGCGCAAATTCTGGGGAGTTTTTTGTGGGATCGATTTATTGAAGGCATTAACACCAACTACTGGCAGCTATTAGCTGCTGGTCTTGCCCTTGCAAGTGCCGCCGTTTTGTTTTTTAAGGCGAGCCCAAACTAGTTTCTCTTAAACCAGATGCGTTATAAAATTTAACCTAAACCTGTTGAACAAACTCTTCTAAAAAGTCACAAAATCGAGCTTCGACTTCTTTGGCCTTTTCAGTGACTTCATCGTGAGTGAGTTTGCTTGCAGAGAGACCAGCGGCCATATTAGTGATACAGCTCATAGCGCAAACTCTTTGTCCCATGTGATTGGCGGCAATCGCCTCGGGAACGGTACTCATGCCGACGGCCTTTCCGCCAATGGTTTGTAAAAAACGAACTTCGGCAGGAGTTTCGTAGGTAGGGCCACTGACTCCGCAGTAAGTCCCTTTCCAATAGCGAACATTGTTTTGCGATAGAATTTGTGACATTTTTTCTGAGAGTGATTTTTCATAGGCCTCTGTCATGTCTGGAAACCGAGGACCGAGATTTTTAATATTTGGTCCCTTAAGAGGATTATCGCCCATTAGATTTATATGATCTTCAAGAATCATGAAGTCACCGGGCTTCATGTTTGGGTCGAGGCCCCCAGCTGAATTGGTGAGCATAATAATTTCTGTCCCTAATAGAGCGAGTGTCCGAACCGGAAACACTACGTCGGCCATGGAATGTCCTTCGTAGTAATGAATTCGCCCTTGAAGAATAGCGAGTTCAATACCACCGACCTTGCCAAGAATGAGGCGACCCTGGTGTCCTTCGACAGTCGGTGAATTAAAGTTGGGAATTTCGTCATAGGGAATCGTAGTTTCAACTTCAACCCGTTCAACAAAAGCTCCCAAGCCAGACCCCAGAACAATTCCCATACGTGGTTTTAACTGTGAGCGGGTTCTGATAAATTCAACTGTTTCTTTGAGCTTTTGCTGCACCATAACTTATTTCCGTTGTTTTCTAATTGTTTTTACTATGAGCTCGTTTGGCCTTACCTTTTCTTCTGAAAGTGTAAAGCAATCTAAGAGCATCTTCTCGGTATTTTCAAAACGACTGATATCACTCGAGTAAATTGTAAAAATAGGTTCTTCTTTTTCGACGAAATCGCCAATTTTTTTGTGGCACTTGATACCTGCAACCATATCAATTTCGTCAGTCGTCTTAAGGCGACCAGCTCCTAAGTTAATACTTGAAAGCCCAATTTTTTCGGTATTAAAGGACTCAAGATATCCCTTTTTTGGAGAGAGTATAACGTAGCACTGGGGTGCGTGTGGAAGCTTATCGAGATCTCCACCTTGTTTTTGAATCAGTTCTTGCCATTTTTTCCACGCGCTTCCATCTTCTAGGACTTTTTCACACTGAGAAAGAGCCGAATCGAAATCTTCGGCAAGCCCCGAAAGGAGCACCATATTGGCCGCAAGGTGAAGGCTGAGTTGTCTTGAGTCTTGAACTCGGTCGAGATTCACAAAATCATCGCTTTCATTTTTTAGAATGGCATTAGTTTCAACGATTTCAAGTGCATTACCTATGTATTGTCCAAGAGGTTGATTCATGTCTGTAATTAAAGCCGTAACATCGATATTATTTTCAACACCTGTATCACAGAGTAAGTTGGCCAGCGCTTCTGCATCTTCTACGGTCTTCATAAATGCGCCACTTCCCCACTTTACATCGAGGACAAGGCCAGAAATTCCTTCGGCAAGTTTCTTTGACATTATACTGGCACAGATCAAAGGCAGAGATTCAACAGTGGCCGTAACATCTCTTAGCGCATATATTTTTTTATCAGCCGGGCAAATTTCTTCAGTTTGCCCAATAATCGCGATATTTGATTGCCCGATTCGATCCACAAAATCATCAATATTAATATCAATAGAAAAACCGGGAATAGCCTCTAACTTATCAAGAGTTCCTCCTGTATGGCCCAGCCCTCGTCCCGCAATCATTGGAACGGGAACACCACAAGCCGCTGCAATAGGGCCAAGTATGAGGCTCAGTTTATCTCCGACCCCACCGGTACTGTGTTTATCAATGGCCTTGTGCTTTAAGTTATTAAACTCGATGACTCGACCTGAATGCTTCATAATATTTGTCAGATTCGCAGTCTCTTCTAAGGAGAGTCCGTTGAGAAAACTAGCCATCAACCAAGCGGACATTTGGTAGTCGGGGATTTCTCCACTGACATAGTGATCTATGAGAAATTTGAGTTCGGCCTGGCTGTGAGAGTAGCCACGTCTTTTTTTCTTTATTAATTCAGCGGGGAGAAATTCCATAAGTCATCCAAATCATAGGGCTTTATCGCTTTATTGGCTATAGATAAAAATTAATTTTAAATATTATCAGTAGATCGTAAAGAGGTGCTGATAATCGAGCATTTCGCTTGTTATTTGTCAAAAATATCATTCTCTGACTATACTGAATTGAAACTTCTCCACCCTGGATTGTGCCTATGATTAAACATTATCTTGTCTCGGGACTTGTTCAAGGAGTCGGATATCGCCGATTCATTGAAAAAAGAGGCCGTGAAAACTCTGTAGGTGGGCGCGTTCGGAATCTCGCGGACGGAAGGGTGGAGATTGTCGCGTCAGGTCAAGAAGAGAGCGTAGACTCGCTAGAAGTGTATATCGAGCGAGGCCCCGATAGCGGACAGGTTAAGGGGATTGAATCAAAAATAATTCATGTAAACATCAACTTACCCGTGCAAATGACGGTCGCGCCAGATGGAGATGAACCATGGTCTTTCGATTAATTCTAGTTACCGTAATCGCATTTAGTTTGAGTCTTTCTCCTGCACACGTTCAGGCTCAGGTTTCTCCCTATGATACTGGGGCGGAAACAACAGCCGGCGGTCCAAGAAAACAGCTTGCGACTATTATTTTTGCAGGCCTTGGTGGAGCAATTTTAGGATTAAGCACCTTGAGCTTTTATGGTCGTCCCCAAGATCATCTATCTAATATCGCAATTGGTTTTGGTGTGGGAATTATTGGAGGAACGATATTGATGACCTATCAAGCGGCGTCAAACCCTCGAGAATTCTATGGAACAGGTCAATCTGTCGGTTCACTTCTCGTTCCTGAGAGTGAATTCGTTATGGCGAGAACTAACGAAAAAATCAATAAAACTCGTTTAGGCTTTTCCTATCAATTTTAGTTCCTAACAAAATCCTAATTTAGTTAAAGAAAAACTGGCACCATTGTCGCTTAGGTATAGGCCCATGAATGGAGTAATCATGGACCTAAAAATCAAATCTTTTTCATTATGCGCTCTTATGGCCTTCTCGTTCTTCTTCGGGCCAGAATCGGTATCAGCGCTTACGTGTAGCCAATCCTTCACGCTGCAAAAAAAGACCAAATTTGTTAACCATAGACAATTGATAGACAGTTTTTCGATCGAACAGAGGGTCGAATTAGAGGATAAATTAGGCTATGAATTTGAAATCTTTAATTCGGACATTAATTTAGGTGAACTCTTTCTTGCCGAATATTTTACAGGAACTCCGGAACAGTACGAGGACGCCCCAGTTGTCGTTGCAAATCACGGATTTACGCACAATTCAGATACATTTAACTCGACTCTTTTTTTCTCGGACCCAGAGGTGAAATCCTGGTTAGAAGAAGGTTATAGGGTGATCCTTCCGGATTTGCCGGGTAGGGGAAGAAGCTTGGTTAAAAGCTTAGAAACTTTTTCTGAGCAAGGCATAGAAATGTCTGAGAGTGAATATGTCCGTATGTACAATGAAAAATATCAGTCCGAATTTTTATTCTTGTCGCTTTACTCGAGTTTCGGCATTGGCGAAGAAGAGTGGAAGAGAGTATTGATCGGCGGACACAGCCAGGGCGCTATAGACACGCTTTATACAGCTAAGATTGCCAAGCGATGGTTAAAGCACAGTCAATTCGCTCAACCAGTCATACTACTCACTCCCTATCTAGTTTATTTAAGTGACGTTTATGAGCAAGATTTTGTCGACCGAATGGGTGGCGCGCTGGATATTATATTGGAGTATCAAAGCACAATTAATGATTATTTTAAAAAACTCAAAGAAATTTCGGACTATCAACTTTCTCTCTACACTTTGCCCTTTCGGTTTTGGAGTAGGGCTTTTGGATTTGAGCCCAGCGAATCATCAGAAAATTATGTGTCTTCTGAACTCCCTTTGTTCTTAGCGCAACAATCTTTGCCCAGTACGATTTTCGCAAATTTTTCTAAAAGAGTGGCCAACTCTCCGGCTATTTCTTTTACCTCTAGCTATTTCTTTCGTTACGTTAATGGAAAAGTCGAGGGTGGCTATATGGATGAGCTTTTGGCAAAAATAATCGATAAATTTCGGCGTCCTGAAGTTGATAAAGACACTGCTATTTTGCACGCTAAGCTGAGTTTATATGGGGTTAAGGATTTTAATGGATTTGGTTTTGTTAGAGAGTTAATCGACGAGGGTGTTGGCGTCAGGCTCGTCGCCGGAGATGAAGATCATGCCCTGGCTCCATTTTTTATCATGCTCGCACTTCACGATTACCTTGCTAAAGAGTTTTCATCGACACCAGAAAAGATGCAAAAGTTTTCTTTAGAGTTAGTGCCAGCATCTCATTACATAACCGCCGATCCCGCTTTGGTTATTGCTGCATTTATGGGAATGGAACTTCCCGAAGGAAAAGAATCTAAGAACCGTCGATTGAAGCTCATGTTTAGTGTCGATCCCTCTAGTATGAGTCCTTTTTCGAAGTCCCTGGGGCGACTTGGTCTTGAGGGTCTCGGTGAAAAGTTTGACGAAGCAACACACGATCGCTTTGAAGCGGCAAAAGCTCTATTCACTAGAGCCTCAGGATTCATGAAGTAATATTAGCTCGTTTTCTTAAAAGGGTTCTTGAGCATACCGCCCTGCTTTTGTTGAGGGTTGGCAGCAGGTCCACTTTGTGGCCGCGGTCCACCAGGAGGTCTTTGGTTTCCAGCCGCAGCTGCAGGGCTTTGCTGACCGCTGCCACCGGCAGCACTGGAGCTGGCTCCTGCAGATCCAATACTTTGTCCACTTCCGCCGCCAGTCTTGGGAACGGGTTTGCCAAGAAATCCATAACCAGTAGCGACGTCAATTTTCTTTTCTTGAATGAGTCGATCGATGTGATCGGCAAAGGTCTGCATCCCAACATTTTTACTCGTTTGCATAGTTGAAGGGATTTGGAAGGTTTTACCTTCACGAATAAGGTTGGCCACAGCTTTTGAATTGATCAGGATTTCCATGGCAGCAACTCGTCCTTTTCCACCAGCTTTCGGTAGAAGAGCCTGGGCAACAACTCCACGCAAACTCTCAGAGAGCATGACTCGAACCTGCGCTTGGCGATCTTCTGGAAAAACATCAATAACGCGATCAACAGTCTTTGCAGCGCTCATAGTATGAAGTGTTCCAAAAACAAGGTGACCTGTTTCTGCAGCTGTGATGGCAAGAGAAATGGTTTCGATATCCCGCATCTCGCCAACTAGAATAATATCTGGATCTTCACGAAGTGCTGCCTTCAAGGCTTTAGCAAAGGACTTTGTATGCCCGCCCACTTCCCTTTGGTTAACAAGAGACATTTTGTTTTCGTGGGTAAATTCTATGGGATCTTCAATGGTTAAAATATGGTGTTTCTCATTGCGATTTAACCAATCGACTAGGGCAGCAAGGGTTGTCGATTTACCCGATCCCGTCGGACCTGTCACTAAGACCAAACCCTTTGGCACGGAAATCATATCCATCAAAGCGGGCGGGAGCCCCAATTGTTCGGCTGATAAAATTTCTGTAGGGATATGCCTAAAGACTGCTCCGATTCCTTTTCTTTGCATGAATACATTCACACGAAATCGACCACAGTTTTCAACCTCATAAACCGTATCTAATTCCCAATTTTCGATAAATTGTTTTCTATGTCGTTCTTGAAGGATTTCAAAAATAAGTCCTTGGGCGACTTCCGATGTAAGTACGCCCATTCCTTCGATGGGTTTAATCGCTCCATCAGTTCTCAAACAAGGAGCTGCGCCGGTTGTAAAATGTAAATCCGAGGCACCTTCTGCAACCATTTTTCTGAATAATTCATCTAACTTGGCCATTGACGAAGAACTCCCTTGTTCTGGTAAGCTGTTAATAGCTTTATCGGCTAAATATGAGAACTTTTTTAACTTTTTTGAAAGCGACAAAGGTCTAGTAGGTATGAGATCAGAACTTATCGTCAGTGTCCGTTCTAACGAATCGAGAGTCGCTTATATTGATTCTGGAGAGATTTTAGATATCAAAATCGAAAGAAAGACCTCCCCGACCTTGGTCGGATCAATTCACCTCGGCGAAGTGATACGAGTTCTACCTGGCATGCAGGCCGCTTTTGTTAATGTGGGTCTAGATCGAGCTGCGTTTCTTTATGTAGGCGATGTCCGTCAAGATATACAGGATAGAGAGTCCGTTTTTGTTGGTGGCGATCCCGATGATTCAGACGACATTGCGCTCGACACTCCAGGTGAATCCATTGAAGAAGAGAAAAAGCCAAAAATTGAAGAGCTTCTACAAGAAGGACAAAAGGTATTAGTACAGATTGCCAAGGATCCCGTCGGCACAAAGGGCGCTCGTTTAACGACCCATATTTCTCTACCGGGTCGGTATCTCGTATACATGCCTACCCTTGAACACATCGGTGTATCTCGAAAAATCGAGGACGAAGACGAAAGAGAACGTCTTCGCGGAATAATCGATGAAATTGAAATTCAAGGTGGAGTTATTCTTCGTACGGCTGGTGAATCGGCCAGTAAAAAAGAAATAGAAAGTGATTTGCAATACCTAACTCGTCTCTGGGAAGAAATTTTCAAAAAGTATGAAGAAACCCAAAAGCCCGGTGTCATTCATTCTGAATTGAGTATCGAACTGCGAGCTTTACGCGACATGCTCTCTGAAGATGTTTTTCGAGTTCGTATTGACGATAGAGCTTCTTTTAATCAGGCCAAAGAATTCGTAAGTAAGTTCATGCCTCAATACAAAGATCGGCTCGAATATTATGATCAGCAAGAGCCCCTTTTAGATCGCTATGGGGTTGATTTTGAATTATCAAGAGCGCTTGGTAGACGGGTATGGTTAAAATCGGGTGGATACATAGTTTTTGACGAAGCCGAGGCCTTGACGGTGATTGATGTTAATACTGGGCGTTTTGTGGGCAAAAAAGATTTTGATGAAACTATTTTTAAGACCAATATGGAGGCCGTTGGAGAAATCGCTCATCAATTGAGAATTAGAAACTGCGGCGGGATTATCATCATAGACTTTATCGACATGGAAAAAGAAAACCATCGCGAAAAGGTATTAAGTGTTTTAAGAGAGGAACTAAAAAATGATCGCGCAAAGACTTCGGTGATTTCTATGACGAGCCTGGGGCTTGTAGAGATGACACGAAAACGCATGCGAACCAGCCTCAATAAAACCCTCTGTGAGCCCTGTTCATACTGCGAAGGGAAGGGATATGTTCGGCAAAAATCGACCATTGCCCACGAGATATTTTCTGAAATCGAAAGAGAGCAGAAACAACATCAAAAACAAGCCACAACTTTTGTGCATTGCCACAGTGATATCGTCGATTGGATTTATAACGAATCTCCTGAAATGGTCGAAGAAATCGAGAACCGAATTGGCCACCCGGTTACTTTTAAATTAGAACCGGGCTATCATATTGAACAATTTGAAGTTTACACTTTGTAAAATTCAAAAAAAGTTCTCTTTCGAATTCTGTTATTCGTTGTGTTTAAGGATTAGATCCCAATTGCATTTTATCGGCCACTTTATGGTAGACACAGGTTTGATTAAGTAAAATGTAAGCAATCTCTCCAAACGTAACAGGCCCTTGAAGTTGACCAATCTTCTTCCCTTCCAATTCGGAGTACAAATAATTTAAAATACAATTGCAAGACCAGTCGGCCTCTCCCTTAGGGGTTCGCTGTAAGAAATTTTCTTTGTATGAAGTATTAGGCTTAGCGAAGTAATATGTCATACCCGGAAAAACGGGGGCATAGAGTTCAACAATCTTTTTTTCTAAATCTATATGTTTAAAGCTAACATTTTTTTCATCATTCCCAACGTCTGTTAAAAGAGGGTATTTCGTATCGACATTATTGGCCTCAAGAAAGCTAGCAAAGTTGGTCTCTTTCCCATCGATTAGACAATTGTTTACTTCGAAAGTCGTTTCATGAAACTGTACTTTACTACTTTTTTCTTTAACGTCGAAGGGATTCACAATTTGTAGATATGAGCCGTATCTCGATGGAAGGTTACAATGCATTACGACGGCTTCGTTGTTTAATATCTCTCCTGTTTGCCCGTTAAAAACTTTGGCTTGCCCATGAGGGTCATTGAGATCAAAGCCAGATATCCACCCCGAAAGAGGAGAGTCGAATAATTTTGAAAACATGTAGGAGTCTTTTGCAAATTTAATATGAACTTCAGAAAATCCAGGAATAATTATAAATGAAGTTCCATTCTTAGGGTAGTCATCGGTTATCTGTTCCAGGTCATTATGTGAGTAACTTTTTATTGAGAAACTTTCTACAAATTCATTGATCGGTAATATTTGTATAAGTTCAGTCGAAGTGACTCCACCGTTTTGCCCTAGGAAATATATGGTGGTCCCACCGATCCAGTTTCCCTTGGGTAGTTGTTTTAACAGACTTTCGGGGCCGGCTACCTGAACAGGCTTTCCAGATGCGACTATTTCTTTGGCTTCTGGTAATGAATATAAAGAATCATTCATAAGAAA
This sequence comes from Bdellovibrionia bacterium, assembly GCA_030424665.1. GTDB lineage: Bacteria > Bdellovibrionota > Bdellovibrionia > Bdellovibrionales > JAGQZY01 > JAUHWN01. Next base: position 12,708 of record JAUHWN010000046.1, read on the forward strand.
TTACCCATAAAACCTGAGCTCATGGAGCTCAGGTTTCATATATCACTAGGTTAGCTTGCTTTTTGTAAGGCCTCTACCTCTTTAACGTCATAGTAAACGCAGGTTTGATTGAGCAGTAGGTACGCGATTTCACCAAACGTTACCGGACCCTGTAGCTGATTGAGTTTCTTTCCTTCGAGACCAGAATACAGGTAATTCAAAACACAATTACAAGACCAATCAGCTTCGTGATTTGGCGCTTGGCTCCTAAAATCTTCGGCGTAATCTTTTAATGGTTTAGCCAGATAGTAAGTGAAGCCAGCAATGACCGGATTGTACAAATCGACTTTGTTGTTTTCGGAGTCGATTTTCATAATACAGACATTAATATCGGAATCCCCTAGGTCTGTCATAATTGGTAGTTGTTCGTTGTGATTAATTTTTTGTAGAAACTCTGCAAAATTAGCCTCTTCTCCATTTATTAGGCATTTAGATGGGCTCCAGGTTGATTCGGGAAACTCAATAGTGATTCCTTCGCGATCAGAAATAAACGGATTGATGATGTCGATATTAGCGGCAAAACTAGAGTCTAATTCACAATGTAAAACCACTGCCTTATCAAATATGAGTTCGCCAGATTTTCCGTTAAACACTGCTGCTTTTCCTTGGGGGTCATCCAGGTCAAAACCGGAAACCCACCCGAGAATTGGGTTTTTAAAAATCCCATCAAATGTTACGGCATCTTTTGCGTAAGCAAGATGGGGCTCTGAAAATGCCGGAATAATTATGAAAGACATCCCTCTTTCGAAATAATCTTTTGGAATATTCTTTAACTCGTCAGCAGAATATTCTTTTATTGCAAAATCTTGTATTTTAGAATCCAATTCGGTGATTTGAATCAGGTCCTTAGACTTTACGCCCCCATCCTGTCCCATAAAGTATGGAATGGTTCCGCCGATCCAGTCGCCCTTAGGAAGTTGAGTAAGTAATTCTTCGGGGCCCGCGACCATAAATTTTTTTCCGCTCGAAATTACGCTTTTTGCTTCGTCTAAATTAAATAATGTTTTTTTCATTTTGAGACTCCCGTTGGTTACGCTGCCAGAGCGATTTTTAAATCAGACTCAGCGATAGCCTTATTGTTGGTAAAATACTCATGGGCAATAGCTACGGCTTCATTAAATTTTTCGGGTTTATCAGGGTTTAGCTTTAACAGCATTTGACAGCGCTTGTACATCATCTTGGTAGCGAGAGAGCTGAAAGTGCAGTTCTCCCCATTTTTGATGAATTGTTGCCAGCGCAGGTCCGACTTCGGCGGCACTTCAATCATGATGATCCTCCATACAAATAACGTTCTACGGTAACTGTTGAAACAGGTTGTTTTTAAGTATTTCATAGAATGGCAAATCGATGTGATAAGAATTCTTCATTATTAGATTAGAAGACTCATACAAAGGGGAGTTTCCCTTGAGATCTGTTTCAAAATCGATCGTCTTTTCAGTTTTTAGTAACTAAATGGATAGAAAAAGAACGTTTTCTTTTTTCAGAATGTGAACTGGGGTGAGAAAAATAAAACTATAGAGTTAGAAATGAGACAGTTGTCGAAGCGATCTAGCAATATTTAGTTGTATTTCTTAACCTCCTAAACTGTCTCATTTGGTGAATTTATCGCGGGAGGTTTTAAATATTTGGCTCTTTAAAAAGATTCGATCTTTTCGAATTTGATCAACGATAAATGTTTGAGCTGCGGTAGCTCCCCCATTTTGAGGGTATGCAGATAAGTAACAGGTTAAACCCTTCAATTCCTTTCAAAATCTACCTAGTTAATTGGGTGCTGTTTGCCCAATTAGTGGACCGCAGTTTTAGGGGCCCAGGCCGACCCTCTTTCATTTGAGATGATTCTGAATTCTTACAAATGACCCAGAACAGGGCTGGATGAGCTGACCATTGTAAATTTTTCAATATACAAAAGGGCTCTATTTTCAGGTGTTTGTCAGTCTAGAGAAATAAGCCTGGGGCCTAAAAAAAGCTGCTGAAAATATTGACATTACCCATGCGATGTGGCAGATTTCGTGCTCTTAAACCGACAGGTTGGAGGACCACTATGTATGCCATTTTTAAGGCTGGCGGCAAGCAGTATAAAGTTAAGGCTGGAGATACAGTCAGAGTTGAAAAATTAGAAAAAGACTTGGGTTCGGAATTTGATGTTTCTGAAGTTCTATATGTCGGTGGCGAAAAGGTCTACGTTGGTGAACCAACTGTTGATAAGGCTAAAGTAACCGTAGTTGTTACTCAGCAGACTAAGGCTCCTAAAGTTATCGTTTTCAAAAAGAAAAGACGTCAAGGATACCGTCGTCTCAAGGGGCACCGTCAGCAATTTACTGAATTGTTTGTTAAATCGATTACGACTCCAGATGGCGATACCGATGCCACTGATAAAAAGGCAAAAGTGATCGATCACGTCGCTAACACTGAAAAGAAAGAAAAAGCCCGTCTTGATGCAATTGAAGCAAAAAGACAGTCAAAAAAGACAGGTGGCGATAAAGAAGCTGTAACTAAGAAAAAGACTAAGAAGAAGGCAGCTACTAAGAAAGCTTCTTCTAAAAAGACAGCTACTAAGAAAACTACGACTAAGAAGAAAACTGCTAAAAAAGCGACGAGCAAAAAGACAACTAAGAAGAAAACAACATAAGTTTCTTCAAGTTAAGGAGTGAATCATGGCATCGAAAAAGGCCGCAGGTAGTACTAAGAACGGACGCGATTCAAATGCAAAACGCTTAGGTGTTAAGCGCTTTGGTGGTGAACTTGTTGCTCCTGGAACTATTATTGTTCGTCAGCGTGGTACAAAATTCCACGTTGGAAGAAACGTAGGTCTCGGAAAAGACTATACAATCTTTGCAAAAGTTCAGGGTCGTGTGAAATTTGAGCGTTTCTCTAAAACGCGTACTCGCATTAGCGTTTACCCTGATGCTCCCGCAACTGCTTAAGTTGTGAGGCGAGCCCAATTAGGGGCATAATCAATGAAATTTATCGATAAAGTCGAATTTGAACTCAGCTCGGGCAATGGTGGTCCGGGCTGTGTTAGTTTTAGGCGTGAAAAATTCCTTCCACGAGGTGGTCCCGACGGCGGAAATGGCGGTCGCGGCGGCCATGTCATCTTTCGAACTAATACCAGTAAGACAACACTTCTCGATCTCCAGTTCAGAAAAAAGATGATTGCTGGCAATGGTAAGCCTGGTGAGGGCTCTAATTGTACCGGAGCCGATGGTGCCGACCTCATTATTGAAGTCCCCCCGGGCACAATTCTCAAAGACTTGAACACGGGGCAGATGATCGACATTCCGGAAGGGGAGGATTTTCAATTCCTAACTGGAGGACGTGGGGGAAAAGGAAACTGGCACTTTAAAACAAGTGTTAACCAGACTCCTGATTATTCTCAGCCCGGAGAAGAGGGGCAGGAAACTAGAGTCAGTCTCGAGCTCAAATTGATTGCCGATGTGGGGCTTCTCGGGTTTCCAAATGTTGGCAAGTCGACCCTGATTAGTAGAATTAGTGCGGCTAAGCCTAAAATTGCGGATTATCCTTTTACCACTTTAGCGCCGAATCTCGGTGTGGTGGATCTTGGTGATGGCAATCAATTCGTGGTGGCTGATATTCCCGGAATTATTGAAGGGGCTCACGAAGGAATAGGCCTTGGAATTCAATTTTTAAAGCATATCGAGAGAACTCGATTTTTTGTTCATGTCATCGATTGTAGCGGAATGACGGGCAGAGATCCTATTGATGATTTTGAAAAGATAAATAATGAACTTAAAAAATATGATGATGTGAGTGAGGATTCTTTGGGAGGTAAGCTCTCAGAGAGAAAGCAAATCATAGCAATAAACAAAATCGACACCATTTCAGCTGATGATCAGGAGTACTTCAAAAACTTGTTTGCAAAAAAATCTGACTCTGAAGTCGTTGCTATATCTGCAGTTACCGGTCAGGGTATCGATGATTTAATGAAAATTTTGAGCAGTGAAATTTTATCCAAGGGAGATTCAAATGACGGGTAAGGTTGGTATTTTTGGTGGAACATTTAACCCTTTTCACCATGGTCATTTGAATTGCCTACTTACGGTCGCTGAAAAGAGTAACTTAGTTAACGTCGTTGTGGTTCCCGCTAATTCAAACCCTCTTAAAGAACAGGTTGAGGGGCCAACCGCCCAACAGCGGTTTGATATGACCGCAGTAGCACTTCAGGATTACCCTGAACTAGTTGAGCTCTCAGATTTTGAAATTAAAAGAGAGGGCCCGAGTTACACAATAGATACCCTCAATCATTACAGAGAGAAGTATGAAGCATCCGACCTTAACCTTATTGTTGGTATGGATAGTTTTGAGGTTTTTGATCAGTGGAAGGACTATGAAACTATTTTGACCGAATGTAACCTTCTTGTTGCAACTCGTCCAGGCTTACAAATGCCGTTTACAGTCGACGACCTTCCCGAAGGTTTGCAGCCTCTTGTTGAAGATTTTGATCGCCAGTTTATTGCTCTTAAAACCGGTCGTCATATTGAGTTTATTCGTCTAAAAGATTCGGAGACATCTGCTACTGATGTGAGAAAGCGCCTTAGAACTGGCCGCAGTGTTACCAAGCATCTCGATATGCGCGTAGAGGAGTACATAAAAGAGCATAAACTCTATCAGCCAGTGGGGCCAAAAATTGGTGACTATGAGCAGTTTACTCGCTTTTGCGCTCAGTTCCTGCTCGATAGAAAGAGTATTGATGTTAAAGCTTTCGACTTACGGGAATTGAGTGCCGTATCTGAATTTACCCTAATTACCTCAGGTACAAGTACGCGACACGCCTCTTCACTAGCCAGCAATTTAATTGAGAAAGTTAAAGAAGAGTATGGCGTTCTTCCTGAAAACTTAGAGGGAACAAAAGAAGGTCGCTGGGTTCTTATTGATTATGGTGCGCTTATCATTCATGTCTTCTACGATTATGTTCGACAGGAATATCGACTGGAAGAGCTGTGGAAAGACGGCGCTCAACTTGAACTGCCAAGTGCATTAGAGAATAAGTAAAATATAAATGAAGTGGTTTCTGAGAAGCTTTCTTAGCGCTAAAGATCATTGGCTCGTAGAGGGCTTGAAAGTTTATGAAACTAAAATAAAGCACCATAAAGACTTCCAGCTCGAACTATTGAAACCCCCTAAGTTTTCAAGGGATCAGAGTCACCTCAAAATCAAAAAAGAAGAAGACATTTTACTCTCGCGACTGGATAAGGGGGACTATGTTGTCAACTTTGATGAACAAGGAAAGTCTCTGAGTAGTGAGCAGTTCGCTGAGTTCTTAAAAGATCTTGAGGAGTCGGGCCGATCTAATATTGTTTTTCATATTGGGGGTGCGTTTGGCCTGGGTGACGAAGTTAAAAAGCGCGCCAATACGCAGATCTCACTTTCAAAATTTGTATTTAATCATCAAGTCGCTCTTTTAGCAGCTTTAGAGCAAATTTACCGAGCACAAATGATTCAAAAAGGTCTTCCATACCATAACGAATAGTGTTCGTTCGCAATTCGGAAAATAAACACTCTCTGTAAAGTTATTTTTTTAAATTACAGAATTTTAAATTGCAGTAATTTGGTTCATGTTTATTTCATCTCTCCAGTCCTTGGGCCAATGGCTTATTCGAATTGAATCCTGTTACAGCTGTGGTCGAGCCATTTCATTGAGTGAAAAGATATGTCCTTCGTGTTTAGAGCCAATTCTTAATAAAATGAGCTTTGTTCGGCGCAGAAGGTCGACTCACTGTTCTCATCCGAGCCTTAGTCTCCTTAGGTGGGATGGTCGTTCAAAAGATGTTTGCGGTTTGGTCGGGCTCGTTAAGGGAAAACGAAGTCAGAAACTCATTGAAAAACTTTGTTTACAATTCGTTGGCGAGACAAATTTTCATAAAAATGAGCCTCTCGTCTTTGTGGGGGTTGAGGGAAGAGTTCACGGCTTTAAGTCTCACGGTTACTTAATGGCTTCTTGTTTGAGTCAGATTTGGAGCCGGTGCTTTGTCATACTTCGCCATAAAGGAGCTCAGGCCCCACAAAAGAAGCAAAGTGTTGAATTTAGGAGGAGAACCGCCCTATATTCTGAAAAGGGCCTGGATTTTACAAGAACTTACAAATATGTTTTTGTAGATGATATAATTACTTCTGGAGCAACGGCTCAGGCGGCCTATGAAGCCCTCGATAAGCCAGCTTCATTTGAAATTTGGACCCTGTTTGATAGGTGTTTGTTATATGATTAGAGTTTTGAACTTGATTCTTTTACCACTTTTAGTTTTTAGTTTTTCTTGGGCTGCGGAATCGAGTAAGCCCCAGAAAGTGAAAGCTGTAACTGCAAAAGATAAGAGAATTCTAAAGCGTCTCGATAAATCCTATTCACTTGATTCAAATGTTCTAATGGAAGTGAAGAAAACCTTGAGACAAAATCTTCTCGGCAGAGAAACTCAAAGCAGTGGTGATGTTATTCTTTCAAAAGGACGCTTGCGCCTCAATTTCACAAAGCCAGATAAAACTCTGGTTATCGTCGACAAGAAAACCATGTGGATCGTCAATTATCCGCCGGCAGAATTCGAAGGCGCTCCTCTTCAGGTTATACAAGCCAAACTTAACAGTAAGAAATCCCGTTCTCAGGGTTTGATTCAGATGTTGACTAAGGGGGGGATTTTCAAGCATTTCAATCCTGTTGGTGCCATTCGCGAAGCCGATCGAATGGTGTTCTTTATGCAGCCGAAGAAGACCACAAATGACTTCAAAAGGGCGCAAATTAGCGTCGATTTAGCCGGAAAAAAGATCCTTCGCTTGAGCTACTGGGATGACCTCGACAATGAAACAATCTATGATTTTTCTAATATTCGATTTGTGGGTTCTGTGAAGCCCTCTCAGTTCGAATTCACCCCTCCTGCCGACGCTGATATCACGGTTTATTGAACCTGATTAGATGGCTTTAAAATTGCTCTAAATTCACTGTAGTAGAGGCACTTGAGGCCCGCTAAATATTACATTAGCTCCCTAAAGGCTTGATTTTTTTGTAAAATATAGGAATCTTGGGCGCACCACAGTGAAAAGGAAATATGGAAATTCAAGATACAAAGAAAAAGGTCCATTTTGTCAGCCTAGGCTGCCCCAAGAATCTCGTCGATTCTGAGATTATGCTCGCATCATTGATGAAGGATGGTTACGAGGTGACTGAGTCCGAAGAGGATGCTGACACGATCGTCGTAAACACTTGTGGTTTTATAGAAGATTCAAAAAAAGAATCTATTTCAAAAGTTCTCGAAATGTCAGAACTCAAAGAGCAGGGTTCTCTTAAAAACCTTGTTGTTGCTGGTTGCCTTTCGCAAAGATACAAAGATGAATTGGTCGATGGTCTCCCAGAAGGGGATTTGTTTATTGGTTCTGGTGAGTTTCCTCGAATCGCTGAGATATTGAAAAATCGCGAGCAAGGAGCAACCGAAAAGCGTTTCTTTAACCTACCAACCTACCTTCAAGAAGACGATACTCCTCGAGTCAACACCCAGCCCTTTTGGCGCGCGTACTTAAAAATTTCTGAGGGATGTTTGAAGCGTTGTTCGTTTTGTGCGATCCCAAAAATTCGCGGAAATCTTCAGTCGCGACACCTTGATTCGGTGGTCAATGAAGCAAAACTCCTTGTCGCCGGAGGTGTTCGGGAAATTAATGTCGTTTCACATGATTTCACTGATTATGGTTGGGACTTGAGAAGAAATAACTCTGAGGCCACTGAAAGCCCCGTTGAACTATTGAGAGCACTTTCTGAGGTGAAAGGTCTCGATTGGATTAGAGTCCTTTATTTATACCCTGATGGCATTACGCCGGAGATGATTCAACTTATTAAAGAGAAGAATAATTTGGTGAAGTATTTCGATATGCCCTTACAGCACATTAATAATGAAATGCTGAAAAGAATGAATCGAAAAATGACTAAAGAGGAAATTGTTAAAGTCCTCGATCTTATCCGCAAAGAAATTCCAGAGGCCGTTATCCGCACCCAATTCATTGTTGGGTTTCCTGGTGAAACAGAAGAAATGTTTCAAGAGCTTCTCGACTTTGTCGAAGAGCAAAGATTCGATCGTGTTGGTTGTTTTCAATATAGCCCCGAAGAGAATACTCCCGGTGGAAAGATGGAAGATCAAATTGATGATGAAATTAAAGCCGATCGCTTTCACCGCTTGATGGAGCAGCAACAAGATATCAGCAGAGAAATGCACGAAAAGTTTGTTAACCAAACGATACCTGTTCTTGTTGAAGGCTTAAGTGATGAAACAGATTTACTTCTTCAGGGTCGCTCGTCGCAACAAGCTCCGGATATTGATGGCGTAGTACTTATTAACGATGGTGAGGCCCAACCCGGAGATATGGTGAATGTCATGATAACAGAAAGTCATGATTACGATCTTGTTGGACACATTGTTCCCGATTAAAGAGGAAGTGATTATTAACGCATCACACAACGCTCTAAACCCTAGAATTTGTTGAGTTGACATAAAACGTTATTAAGTATGCAATGTTAATAACTCTGGGGGTAAGTCATGTCTAATAAGCTTGTTGTACTATTTGTCTATTCAGTGCTGATTTTCTTCCTAGTCAACGTTCTCGTTAATTCCTGATTGCTATGCAATAATCCCCTGAAAGCCTTTATTAGAGGCCCTTTACGCCGATTCTGAACAAAATGCACTCCCAGGTGTTTCTTTCTACTGCACATTCTACAAACACAAGCGATATAGCCCAATTTCTTGGCTAGGAAGCCCGTTCATGGTCAAAAGCGCCCATGTTTATGGGTCTATATGTCCAGTTTGGGTCTCGATTGGGGCCAGGTCTAGCTAGGTCTCTTAAAGCAGTCGGTAAGATTGTTTTAGGAGGTGCTTCCTATTTGAAAAAGCGACCCAGTCATTTATTTTTGATTTTAGGTCTCATCAGTTTCGACATAGGTTTTTCTTCATCTTTGAATGCTGAGTCTCACCATGCTTATAGTGCTTTTATAAAGCGCAGCTATGAGAACCCAGCGATAGCTCTGCTTGGTGAACACAGAAGAGATAAGTATTTAGGGACGCTGAAAGAAATTAAAAAGCGTCGGTTTCTTCGCGTTCTAACGACTCAAAACTCTTTTGACTACTATCTCTATAAAGGTCGTCAAAAAGGTTTTCAGTACGAAATGATGAAATCATTCGTACATAATCTGAATAAGAAATTTGGGTATAATAATAAAAAAGTAAGACCGATACGTTTCGAAATGATTCCTGTAGATCGAAGCGAACTTTTTAGCCTACTCAATTCAGGTTATGGTGACCTCGTGGCCTCAAGTTTCATTGAAGACGAAAGACAAAGCGGTGATGTAGCGGTGTCTAGGGGGTTTGGAGAGGTTAAGAAAGTTTTAGTTTCTTCTGAAGGGATGGAGTTTGAGCTAAATACTATTGAAGATCTATCTGGTTTAACCATTCACGTACCGGCAAATAGTTCTCAGTTTCATAGCCTTCATAAAATTAATTCGAAACTTGTCGTTGCAAATAAAGATCTCATCAACGTTATTCCCGTTCACGAGAAACTTGGTCAGCTCGAGTTATTGGAATTAGTTTCGATGGGACGCTTTGAATTTGCTGTTATTGATATTCAGGTCGCTCAATTGGCGAAACAGGTTTTTTCTGATTTTAAAATTTATGACGAGCTAGAGTTAGCTCCACAATCTAAGATTCGATGGGCGGTTAATCCGAAAAATCACAGCTTAATGGTTCAGCTCAATCAATTTTTGGTAAAATCTAGAGCCAGTAAAATTTTACAGCGCTTAATATATAGAAGCTACTTTAGGGACTTAAAAAAAATAAGAACGGAATACTTTTCAAAAGAGACCCAAAGAATTTCTAAGTACGATGAGTTTTTCAAGAAGTATGGTAAGAAGTACTCTTGGGATTGGCGCCTATTGAGTGCTTTAGCCTATCAAGAGTCTCGGTTCCGACAAAACATTCAAAATCGTTGGAAAGCGACGGGCATCATGCAAATAAAGCCCTTTGTGGCTAAAGAGCCCTATGTGAATATTCCGGATATAAAGGGCCCGACAAATTTCGAGAACAATATCCATGCTGGTGTTAAGTATCTGTCATGGTTAAAAAGAGTTTTCTTTTCGAGCCCAGATATTGACGATAAGAATAGTATCCGACTAAGTATGGCAGCGTACAATGCGGGAATTGGCCGTCTGAGGCGCGCCCAGGCCTATGCCAAAAAACAGGGGTTAGATCCAAATAAGTGGTTTGGAAACGTTGAAGTGGCACTTCTTAAAATGGGTTACATTGAACCTGTTAATTACGTGAGTGAAATCAATAAACGGTATCTTTCCTATGCCCTGATGATTGATGCGCCAGTCTATGGCCCATCGTTGCTGGCGCATTATCAATGGACAGCCCAAGAAATCAGATCTAAAAATTAGTTCTATCAACTAATTAGGGGATCGTTATGATTTTAAGAAGTCTTTTATTCACCACTTTATTGTTATCTATTTCTTGTGCTTCAAAACATCACCACGACGGAAAGTCGGCCGCCAAGACAATTGAACTCAATTCAGGCATGACTCTAAAGAATCATCACAACCGTGTTTTTTTGGGCCCGCAGGTTTCTGAAGCAGATATACTCGAGCTTAAAAAAGAAAAAAATGTAACCGTAGTAATAGATTTGCGAACTAAAGGCGAAATGGCGCAGATGAGTTACAAGCCCGAAAATCTCAACAAAGCTGGAATCAAATATTACAATCTTCCTATCGACGGTGCAGCTCAGGAGCTAGACTCAGAAGCTTACGCAAAAGTTGAAGAAGTTTTTATGAGGCACCATAAAGAGACTAAAGAAGAAGTATTGGTTCATTGTTCTTCGGGTAATAGAGCGGCATCTTGGTTTTCTTACCATTACGGTAAAGGCCATGGTGATGAAATTGATAAATCAATTTCTGTGGGTCAAAAATATGGAATGACTAATGAAGCTCTCACCGAAAAGACACGAAGGCTTCTTAAAAAAGTTAAGAACTAGTCGGCTTGGAAGAAAATAGAGAGTGTATTAAATTATCCTCCGCGGGAATTAGCATTGTTATTCCCGCTTACAATGAAGAAAATTTTATTGGGGCTACTTTAGATTCAATAGAAAATTCTATTCGATTCTTACATCAGCAAAAGAATATTCCTTGGGAAGTTGTTGTCGTTAACAATCAATCAACTGATCGGACCGAAGAAATATCGGTGGCCAAAGGTGCTAGAGTCCTTAATTTTTCTAAGAGGAATATATCAGCCGTTAGAAACCATGGAATTCGAGAGGCAAGCTACGATTTGATTATTACTATCGATGCGGATTGTAAATTAGATCAAGCGGCGATAGCAAAAATAGTCGAATACTTTTCGAACGAAAAGAACATTGGGGCTTCGCTTAATCTTAAACTTCAATCGGAATCCTTTTACAAAAGAACCATTGCTTCGATTCTTCAATTTATTGTTTTTAATATTTCAGGAATAAAAGGGGCGGTCTTTGCATTTAAAAAACATGAGGCCCTTTCTTTCGGAGGGTTTCCCGAGGACAAACTTATCGCTGAAGATTCAGCCTTTGCCTTTTTGTTTAGGAGAAGGGCTAAAGAGCAAGGAAAGAAGTTTGGGTTTATTAGGTCAGCTGAAGTTTCAACAATAGATCGCAAGGACATGAGTCTGTTTCAGGTCTTTGGATTATCAATCGTTTTACTGAAGGCGCTTTTTGGTTTCAAATTGAATGAAAAGAATCTTAGTTTTTGGTACAAACCTGATCGATAAATCAACTTACATAGAAAAATTCATAATTTCTTTGTAGTTCCGTCCAACCTCTTCGGAGTCCATGCCATAGCCAACCACATAACGATCATCGATAGTCATACCGACATAGTCGGGGCGAATCGGTAATTCACGTCGAGCTGGTTTATCTAAAAGAGCTACGATTTTTACCGAGGCTGGGTCAGATGAAAGAATGCGATCTCTTAAGAAAGAAAGCGTGCGGCCCACATCAATGATCTCTTCAACAATTATTACGTGGCGCCCTTTAATGTTTAAGCTAATGTCCTTGTGGATTTCAATGGATCCCTTTTTTTCGGTATCCGTTAGGTGGACAAATTCAGTTCGAATTTTCATTTCAGTGGGTAGAAGTCGCAAAAGGTCGGCAAAAAATAGTACCGAACCCTTTAGTGGGCAGACCATAACTACCTTTTTACCTAAGTAGTCCCGTTCAAGTTCCGTAGCGATCGATTGTACTAAACCGTTGATTTGTTCTTCGGTTAAAAAAGTGATCATTTCTTTTTTGAGTCTAGCCACGATTCCTCCGCATTAAGCCAGTACAGTTGTGCCTTTATCTTGCGCTTTAGCCAAGAGCTTTTTTACTTTAGGATTGTCAGGATCTCGCAAGAGAACGCTTTCCCACTGCTCAACGGCATCGAGAGTTCTGTTCATTGCGTAAAAAATCTCGCCAAGTACGATTCGAGCTTCGCTGTAGTATGGGCGATCTTTAATAATTCTTTTTAGTTCAACTACGGCTTTTTGTTTTTCACCTTTTTTTATGTAGCAGCTAATGACCTGCATTCGAATAATCATTTTATCGGCAGGCGAGGACATTTTATAGGCTTCAAAGTAATATTTAATAGCCTCATCGATTTTTTCGATTTGTAGGTAAAGGTCACCTAATTCCTTAAGCCGTCTTGCAATTTTATCTTCGACAAGAGGATGGTTGCGTTTTTCTTGTCGCACTTTTTCTGATCCAATACCACTTTCGTAAACTTTCGCAGCCTCTTCATATTTTCCTGTGTCGTTGAGAACCATGCTGAGTCCGAGTGCCGCATCCGTGTGTTTGGAATCGATTTCTAGGGCTCTACGAAAGGATTTTACAGCTTTCTTAACCTTACCTTTTCCGTAAGAAAGGCAACCGATGAGATGAAAAACGTCAGCTGAAGCATAGTTAGCCATAATGAGCTGATTGAGAATGCTCTCGGCGACTTCGTGTTCACCGGAGTCATACTTCATTCGTGCAGTCTCGAGTAATTCTTTGTATTCCGGCTTCATTACAGCTTGATCTCCTGTCGTGCTTTTTTAGCCTCAGTAGAAGTCGGATACTGGTTGAGAAGTCGCTTGAGGTACTGTTGAGTTTTTGTTCTTTCGCCAGCTTTATGGGCGCTAACTGCTGCACCGTAAATGGCCCGCGCATCGTAACCGAGCTTTGAATAAATTCGAAGCATATCTTCGTACCGACCCAGAGCACTTTTCCAGGATTCGCGCTTGAAATAAAAGTCGGCAATGTAGAGTTCCTTTTCAGCAAGCATTTTTAAGCAGTCGATGCGTTTTTGCTTAGCTTCTTTGACATAGCTAGAATTGGGATAGCTTTTTTGAACTTCTGAAAAGTAGAGAATTGCTTTTTCGGCAATCGAAAGATCGCGATCGATTGTCGCTGGGAGTTGCATGAAAAAAGATAGTCCCAGGCGATAGGTGACGTAATCGATCTTTGGGTGTTTTGGGTGAAAGTCTTTAAAGAGCTGATAGGCTCCTTGAGCCTCGATATAGGCTTCTCGCTTAAAGTGAACATCAGCAATAGCAAGCTCTGCCAGGTTGGAATACTTGCTGTAGGGGTGTTGGTTTTTAACTTCTTGATATTTGATAATGGCTTCTTCAAAGCGATCATCCTTTTCAAGAGCTTGAGCGGACTTAAACGCACCTTCTGCAGTGGAGGGGTCAGTCGACTCATCCATACTAGAGCAAGAGGCCAAAAACACGAGGGAAATGAAGCAAAGAGTCAAAACTTTCATAGTTCGGACAGTCTACTTCTACGCCGAGACTGGGTCAATATAGTGTCAGCTAAGCAGAGCTAAAATAAACTCTGACCACGGAAGGCAACCAGGTGTCTGTAAAGTGTTGAAAATACCAACTTAACAGCACTTGCCACGGGGATCGAAATAATCATACCGAGAATTCCGAGAACTTGTGCACCAATGATGATGGCGAGTAAAACTGTCACAGGGTGGAGATTCACTATTTTTGCGACAACTAGGGGAATGATGAAAATAATATCGATGAGCTGGGCGATCAAATAAACTCCTGAAACCAATACCAAATCGATCGTAGTTGAGTCTGTAATAATGGGTTCGTCTGCCACCAAGCAAATGATCATCGCGGGTAGGGCTCCGATTATAGGTCCCACATAGGGAATCAAATTGGTCACACCTGCCGCAAGACCAATAAGACCCGCATAAGGGAAGCCCATGATTTGTAGGCCGAGCCAAACAACAGCACCAACGATGAGGCCCTCAAAAAGTCGCGCCCGAATAAACCCACCAATTTGATCATTGAGTTGGTACTGGATATTCAAAAACATCTCGAACACATTATTGGGAACTAGAGCTAAAAGACTTCTAGAGATTTTTCGACCATCGAGAAGCATGAAGAAAGCAAAGAATGGGGCAAGTATCATGGTCGTTAAGGAGTTTTGCAGCCACACGCCGAGGTGGGTTGAATATTGAAAGCTCTGTATCAACCAGGTGTTTATTTCTTTTGAAAAGGAAAACTCTTGAATATTGAGATAGCTTTGGAGCTTAAGTTCGGTTTTGGTAATTAGAGCTGCCAGTTGATTTCTCATGGTCGGAAATTCTGAATCTAAATTTCTAATTTGATCGCTAATCAATGGAACCAAGAGAGAAATGCTTATCCCAATTACGATGGCGAGGGCTAGAAAGGGGATTACAATGGCCCATGTACGTGGCAGCCCTCTTCTTTCAAAAGCATCAACGATAGGATCGAGCAAGTAGTTGATTACAAAAGCTAAAACAAAAGAGGCCAATAAATTCTCAACGGCAAGAATTATCACAAGGGCACTGGCAATGATCATAAGCACAGCGGCTAAGCGAACATATCGTTCACGTCGTAAAAGGCGTCTTGTTTCCAAGAGATTCCTCATTGGTAAAAGCTTGTAGTTCTTTGAGTTCTTTTCCGAGTTCTGAAACTCGGTCGGTGGTTTCAATCAATCGGCGACCGAGAACTTCGGAGAGTCGAAGAATAATTTTAGATCCGCAAGATGGACTCCGATTTACAATTTCAAGAAGGTCCGGTCGAAAAAAACCTATGAGAACGCTTTCATTCTGGCTAATGGCCGTTGCCGTACGAATGCTATTGTCTTCAATAAGAGCGAGTTCACCAAAAAAATCTCCAGCCTCAAGGCGTGTAACAAAGATCTTTTCTTGTTGATCCATTCTTTGATTGTCGTGCAAATAAATGTCTACCGATCCACGCAGTATAATATACATGCCAACACCAATTTCACCTTGGTGAAACACAGGTTCACCAGTGTGAAAAGTTCTTTTGTGTATTATGTTCGCGACAAGATCTAATTCTCGGTTAGACAGATCTTGAAAAAGATAGTTGAGTTTAAGGCAGGTTCGAAGAGAGTCCTTTTTTCTATTCTTCTTTAGTATATTTTCCCAGATATAATTCACGATGACTTCCTCTGTTTGAATATTCTAAAAGAGAATTCTTAGGAACCCAACCGGAATATCCCCCGGGATGGACGATCTGTACCCAGTCTTTTTGTTTTCTTTTAATAATGACATCGAAGCCTTCAAAAATTTGCGCGATTTTAGGGAAATCTTCTGATGGACCTGATCGAAGGTCTACCTCTTTAGGTAGGATGCTTCCCCGATCAGAGGCTCCATCGACAAATTTTAAGCCAGCGAGTACCAGCGTTAAAATAAAGAATGCAATGAGGGCACCAGCAATGGGAGGAAAAGGGGGCGCTTCAAGTTCATCTATTTTCGCTTTTTTTCGGTTCCCGAGCCATGTGATTAGAAACCAACCGGAGAATAGGAAGCTAAAGCAAAGAAGAAAAATAAAAACCGTTCGAGGCCACCGACCCAGTAGGTACTCGCGAAGGACCTCGAATTCAGTAAGATCTTCTGAGGCCGTCTGCGTATTAGAAAGTTCGTAGGCCTTTTCTAGAGCGTTGCGCGCTGAGCCAAAAAGGGGACTCAGGTGAATGGCGTATCTCAGGTAGGCAATAGCCGGCCCAAACTGCTTTTCGTAGAGATAGGCTACGCCCAAATTATAGGCAATATCGGGGTTGCTGGGCTCTAGGTAGAGGGCTTGGTCAAAGAACTTGATGGCGTCTGTATAGTTTTGATCGCTGACTTGCTCCAGGCCTTTCTCAAATGAAAACTGGGGGCTTTCCTCTTTGGATCTAGCCCAAGGCTTATCCAGAAAAGAAAGGCTTAAAATAATAATGAAAATCGTCTTTGCCATAGGATAATAGTGTAGGGATTTCACATCGACTAAACAAGTCCTCTGTAGGGTCTTCTTAGCTTTGCTCTGTGCCTTGTCACACTATCAGAGTATCATTAGGATTTGGAAGTTTTTGTAAAAGGGGTGCAAAATGTCCGATTTGCTGGGCCATAAATTAGACCAATCTGCAGTGATCAATAAAAAACTCGATGAAGTTGTTG
>JAUHWN010000047.1 GCA_030424665.1 Bdellovibrionia bacterium
TAGGTTTCATCACCGATGGTCACCTGTTTTTCGGCCATGGCTTCAAGGAGCGCACTCTGAACTTTTGCAGGAGCCCGGTTGATCTCATCGGCAAGGACGATATTAGTGAAGATCGGCCCTTTCTTTGGCGCGAACTCTCCTGACTTGGGATTGAAGATCATGGTACCGATCAAATCTGAAGGTAGTAGATCCGGCGTAAACTGCACTCTTTGAAATTCGAGAGAGATGGCATCGGATATGGTCGAAATTGTCAGGGTTTTAGCCAACCCGGGAACCCCTTCGAGGAGAACGTGCCCACCGGTCAATAAACCCATGAGAATTCCCTCGAGCATTTCCTTTTGCCCGACGACCACCTTTTGAACTTCCTGCATCATACGATCAACAAATTGACTCTCTTGTTTGATCGCTGCGTTAAGTGCCATTACATCTACTTCCACTATTACCTCCTTGAACCTTTTATTTTGACTTCCCAGCCTTCACTTCGTCTATTGATTTATCTGCTTTTGCTTTGCGAAATTCAGGAGTTCTCTCAATAGCTTGATGGCTTGCAAAATGCCTTTGGTCTAGGGATATTGAAGGGGAAGGGGTTATTATATGCATCGCTATTCTTGGAAAATCTGGTTCCTGCTTATTTTGTCGTCTTTTTTGATCGTTTACGCTGGCCATAGCCTGGGCGGAAGGCAAGGAGTCCTTTGGACCTTCGTATTTTCCAGCTTGATGGTTTCTCTTTTTTATTTTTACGGAGATATTCGCATCAGCCAAATATTTCAGACCAGAAGTCTTGAAGGACAAGACCCCTGGGGCATACTCGATACCACCCAAACCCTGGCGCAAAAGGCGCGAATCCCCATGCCTGAAGTCTACGAAGTGAAACTGCCTTCTCCGACAGCATTCAGTCTCGGGCGAAATTGGTCTCATTCGAAAATTTATCTCTCTGATAGCTTGATCCATGAACTCCAACCTGAAGATTTAGTGGCAGTACTTGCCCACGAAGTTGCAAAAATAAAACTCAAAAGCACCTTACCCTTGAGTATGGCCAGTGCTCTCACTGGTGGTATTTTCATTATCCCAAGTCTTTATAAAAATATCGGCAAAAAATCAGCAGAGCCGCGAGGTTTTACAAAGTACTTACGAAAATTATGGGCTCCAGTAATGTCATTCCTTCTTTCTCTGATTTCGAGCCCTAGAACCACCTACGAAATTGATGAATTAGCTGCGCAATTACTCGAAGACCCAAAAGCCCTGGCTAAAACGCTCTGGAAGCTAGAGGCCTATTGCAACACTCGCCCACTTTACTTGCCTTTGCCCTTATCTCATTTGTTTATTATTAACCCTCTGACAGGGAGGGATTGGTTTAAGCATTTCCTCAATCAACCCCAGGTTGAAAAGCGAATCCTTAAGCTGATCGGCACCTATCCACTCTAGAAGCCCCTAGAAATGGGCTTTTTGAGCTTGAACCTCGGGCCTTTCTATCGGAGATCACTTTCTATAAGAAGAATTTATAGAATTATTATTTAGAATTATAAAAAATTGTAAACAATAAGAAGGATGGATTTATGACTGGAGAAACTCAATCTAAACTAGAGGCGTCGTTTTCGACATTGGTTTTGTCTATTGGTTCTTCTGCGGCGATGGCCATTGGTATAGCCCCCAATCCAGAAACTGGAGAGACCCACATTGACAAAGCTTTAGCGCGATTCAATATAGATTTGTTGGTCATGCTCCAAGAGAAAACGCAGAACAATCTTCAAGATGAAGAAAAGCAATTTCTCAACAATATGGTGAATGACCTGCAAATGAAATATGTCGCTCTAAAATAATTTGAACGATTGTAGAGAGGTCAAAAATGAAGATACTAAAAACATCCAACCGCTTTTTTGCCATAGCTAGTTTACTTTTTGTTTTTAGCTTCACACCGGTTCTTGAAGCCAAAGAAACTCCCATGTCTGGAGCCAAACTGGGAGAGCCACTCCCTGCCAATCTCTTTGTAGAACTCAATAAAAGAATAAATCCGGCCGTCGTTAATATTTCGGCGACCGTGCAACAGCGTCCGAGCAGACGCAGCCCTCGTCTTGACCGCAGGGACCCTTTCTTTGATTTTTTCGAAGAATTTTTTGGCCCGCAAATGCGCCCCCATCGCGGTCAACCTGATCAACCAAGAGCTCTGGGAACTGGTTTTTTGATTAGTCCCGATGGTTTGATTTTAACCAACAACCACGTCGTTGACCTTGAAGGCGGTAATATCAAAGTGGCTCTGACCGAAGATCCCACTAAATTTTACGAAGCCGAAGTAATTGGCCGCGATGTCCGCGGTGACATTTCGTTAATCAAAATCGACGCCGGAAAAAAACTTCCCTACTTAAAACTTGGTTCGAGTGAAGGCCTCGAAGTGGGTCAGTGGGTTGCCGCTTTCGGAAATCCTTTCGGACATTCAAATACAATGACCACTGGAATTATTTCGGCAAAAGGGCGAAGTATTGACGAACTCAATCGCTTTCCGTTCTTACAGACCGATGCTTCGATCAATCCCGGTAATTCCGGTGGTCCCCTAGTCGATACCAATGGGTACGTCATTGGTATGAACACTGCCATCGATGCCAGGGCCCAAGGGATTGGCTTTTCGATCCCCATTGATTACGTCAAAGATATTCTGCCGATTTTAGAAAAGGGCGAGTCCGTTAAGCGCGGATTTATCGGTGTCAACATTATGGGATTTAACCCTCGTGTAGCTGCGCAACTTCAAGTCGACGAAGGCGAAGGAGCATTGATCACACAAATTATGCCCGATGGCCCCGCCGAAAAGAGTGGTCTTAAAGAGTACGATGTCATTGTTAAGTTTGGTAAGAAACCCGTTAAATCGGAAAGAGATCTAATCCGTGCTGTTCAAGATACGCCCGTCGGCAAGAAGTCAAAAACCACCATTCACCGCTTTAATAAGCGCGGAAAGAAGAATGTTAAGAGTTTTGATATAGTCGTGGGTCAACACCCCGAAGATCAAAGGCTCGCAGCCCGCCCCGAAAAAGTAAACACGGGCACAAAAGCGCCATTTGGCTTGGGCTTTAAAGTCGCTAATTCCAACGATGAATTGCGAAGAGAATTCAGTATTAACACTTCTGTTCCCAAGGGCCCCGTCGTAACCAGTGTTGAGCGACGAAGCATCGCCAGCCAAGCGGGTCTCAGTACAGGTGATGTGATTCTTGATGTAAACAAAGTCCCAGTAAAACGCCTTAGAGATGTTATGAAAAACCTTAGAAAAGGCCGAAATTACCTCAGAGTCGCGCGACATTCTGGCGTGGCCCTCCTCTTTATGGACACAAAAAGTCAGTAATTTTTCGCGGGGGATTTTCGACTCGATTTGAAAACCCCCATTTCATGCTCCAATCCAGACATTAAATATTATGTTTCAAAGTCTCAGGCTGGCTGCCCTTTTGCATCATGTTGAGTCAGATTCAGAATTTAGTAAGCGCCGCATCATTTGAGCCGGTAAACTATTTAGACGGAATAGGCCATTTTTGCGACTTGATCAGCACCATATGGAGGATGCAATGAATATCACCGAAGTGAAGGTTTTCCCAGTCAACGAAGATAAACTGAAAGCCTACGTGACAATAACTATCGACGATTGTTTCGTTATTAGAGATCTAAAGATCATCGACGGCAACACCGGACTTTTTGTTGCCATGCCCAGTAAAAAGCGGAAAGATGGGCAATTCCGGGATATCGCCCACCCCCTCAATCAGGAAACCCGTGAGGAAATTGAGAAGAAAATCTTCGAGGCATTTGAAGATGAAGTTCGTACCATGGGCCAATCCCTCGAAGGCTTAAAAGCGAAAGCCGATTAAAAAATGACTTTAATTTCCTGGGGCTGCCACCTCAGGCCTTGGTTTAAGCCACCTATTTGTTAGGTGGCTTTTTTTGTTGATAAACCCCTGGGATTTCGCTAAGAATATTGGCTCATTTGATGGGGTATCGCCAAGTTGGTAAGGCATCAGATTTTGATTCTGACATGCGCAGGTTCGAGTCCTGCTACCCCATCCACTTTTTTCCCTGAACTCTGTTTATTTCATCAAACCATTTAGAAAAAAGTTTCTATTCAAGGTCGTTCGCGTGTGCGAACTCCCATTGGATGGGGTAGCAGGACTGCTTTCGACTCGGCCTCGGTCATGGAAGATTCCTATCGCATAACCAATCAGTATTTGTTTAGACCTTCCTTGTAAGAATTCCCAGGGAGTGAACATGAGCTCTAAAGACGTCTTCACAAATAAGTTGGCACCCCTATCTGGATGGACTTGCCTGTAACACAATTAAGTTTTATTTTTTTAATTTAGTTTAGTTGATACTAATTAGTGACTCTATCTTTAAAATCTCATTATAAACACTAAAACTCACAGACTAAGTCCGGGACACCATTGTGGTGGTCCCTGGCTGTCACCCTTGTGACCCAGTGGTTTGCATTGAACTCGATGATAATTTCTTCTTCGTATTCATATTCAAAAATAATATTAACATCCTCGCCACTCTTCTTTCGATCGAGGATTCGATTGCGACCAGAACCACCTTGATGAAGTACTAGTGAGTTCGAAGAACTTCGTTCGGCTTTAATAAGATTATAATCGATCTGATTTTGCGGAGCTGTTACTCGAGCTCCTTCTAACATAAAGTTGGATTGTAGAAAGAACCCCGTAAAGTGATTCGAATGAACCTCTCCCGCTTCTAAATAAATAACAACTGTCTTTTCACCATCCTCATCTAGTGGCGTGACATACAGTTCAAATGCACAAGGTCTTTGATCATGACTCGTTCCAGAGTAAACGATTTCTTCGACCCCACCCGAAACCTTGGTTTCACCCTTGAGGTTGCCAATAGTATTTAAAAACTCAGTGTATGTGTCTCCATGGGTCGTCGGTATTCGCGATTGACTCTCTACCCGCTCTATAAAATTACCTTCTCCATCGGGAGCTAACAGAATTCGATCCCTTACGATAGAGTTACAAGTGTAATTAAATTCTCTCTCGTAGAGAGGAAAGCCTTCGGAATTTCTTTGCTCTTCGGTAAACTCGACCGGCTCAGCAGTGCGAACGCCATACCTGTATTGTGCTTTGAGTGTGGCGGTATCCAGCATAAACTCATCAAAAAGCATCGTGCCTATTGGAGACAGCTCTACATTTTTAATATTATCCCATACCATCGGAGCGTCGGAAAACTCTCGACGATACAGAAGGCTTCCGTCATTTTGCTCTGGAACGCCAAAAGAGCTTTCGCCATCCTGACCGCCTGAATTGTGATCCACGTCCATCGTTCCATAATGATGATTGGGCTTTTGTAAGGGCATGAATTCTTGACCTTCATAGATTTGGTCTTCGAGTCCGGTTTTAACTTCGACCCCAGAAAGCTCCTGGAGCTTTCTAATTGCATAAATGGAACTACCAAAGACCGGACTCCAAATAGAATTTAACTCAGAAATAAAAGTCCGAGGACTTGTCAAAAATCGATAGCCCTCCTCCTGCAAACTGACATTGAAGTTCACAAAACTTTCTGACAGCTGGGTACTCGAGTGAGAGCGCTCCCCTCTTTTAGAAAGGAAAAGGCCCGATGGTCTATGGATATACAAAAAGGAATCAGCAATAAGTCTGTCATCAAGGTCAGTGGCACAGGCTAAAATATCTTTTGAAAGTGCCTCCAGCAATGCCGAGGCCCACTGATCCGAAAGAGGGTCCTCTTCTTCTGATGTTCCTATGCCGTAAAAATGAGAAGCTTCATGGAGAAGATCGAGCATGACCTCGAGCAGAATTCGATGTTGCTCTTTGGGTTCTCGCGTCCAAAGTCTTCCGTAGGGAAAGGTCTGTACGTAATGGAGCGTGGCCCAAATTTTTTCTGTTTCTACATCATAATTGAATTTAAGTGGGTTTCCATGTCTCCAGGAATCATCGGTCTTTCTCAGCTCGGCCTTGTCGAGTAGACCTGCTAACCAGATTTGGTCCTTGTCTCGGGGAAAGTTTTCAAAAATTTCTGGGCTCGCTGTACGCAGCATATGACTCAATGATTTTTGGGCCATGGAGAGAGCTTGTTTTGCGTACTCATCCGAAAAAGAGCCACCGCCGCCAGAACTCCTACCTTCTCCCCTGGGACCGAGTCTATCCGGTTCAACGGGTGTCGGCAATGGGACCTCTCCACCGGTCGGAATAACCTGCAAATTAGGGCCAGATTCAGGACGTGACTTGTCAGTAGATTGCCTACAGGCACCCATTGAGCACAAAACCAGGAGTAATACGATCAGTCTTTGAACCATTAGTCCCAGTTTTGCAATATTGGTACCTCTAGCCCCTAAAATCCACGCCAAAACCTCCCCAAAAAACTTCCTAAAGACGCCATTTTTTACTTAATTTTTGATTAATTTACTATTTAACTAATTTATAATATAATTTCTTGGAGACTTTAATGAAGGGCCTTGAAATTTCGGTTTACCAATTTAAAAATTATCGAGATTACCTGCAATCACGACTGGGTGAAGGACGTCGAACCGGGCAAAAACAACGCCTTGCCGAGGCACTCAATTGCCAGCCCGCCCATTTATCCCAGGTCCTAAAGGGTAAAACCCACCTCAGTGTTGAGCACGCCTTTCGGGTGAATGATTTCTTTGCTCACAACGAGTTCGAGGGCGATTATTTTCTTAATATTCTTCAAGCCAATCGAGCCGGTACGGTTGAAATGGAAAAGTACTTTTTAAAAAAAGCGAAAGCGCTCAAAGACGAAGCCGTCAATCTCAAGAAAAACATGAGCGTAAAACATAGAGAGATTTCTGAAAACGAAAAGGCAGTATACTATGGCGACTTTCACTACGCCCTTGCCGATGTGGCTGCTTCTTTACCCCAAGTCAAAACCGTCGAAAACATCGCTAGAATTTTAGATGTCGAGCTAGAAATTGCCGAAAAGGTCATCCAATTCCTTATCAAGCTGGGTCTCGTTAAAAAAAATCAAAAAGGTTTACATGCAGGGGCTGGACATATTTTTCTCGATAAAAATTCACCCCATATTAAAAAACACCATCTCAATATGCGGCTCCATGGCTTGAGACAACTCGAAAAGCGCGTGCTACCAACAGATATTCGCTATGCAACTTATTTTACGCTCAGTGAAGATGATGCCTTTGCGATCAAACAAGAAATTTTGGCTCTCATGGATCGTAATCTGAAGCGGGTTGAGGCTTCAAAGGAAGAGACCCTTTACTGCAATATCATTGACTTTTTTCGAATTTCAACCAAATAGGGCCGTCGGCTTTATTTAAAAATTAGTTAATTTATAAGCATAAAATTAATTAAATAAATCTATATTTCCTTGTGATTTCAAAATACTAATGCGGTGCAGTGTTTATGAATTAAATGAGCCCTCCTTAAGGTAGAGCTCTATAGAAAGGAAATATCAATGAAAATAATAGTTTTATTACTCGCTCTTATAGGTAGTACCGCTTTTGCAAACAATACACTTCCTACTTGGTTTTATGTCCCTCCTGGTGAGACCGCTTGCTTTTTTGAAATGGGGATCTACTGCGAAGAGGGAGAAGTTAATCAGTGTTTTTTACCAGGCATGGCCGATACGTTTCATCAATGTGTTAGCCCAGTTACTTCCACCTTTGGCGATGGTCAAAAGGAAATTTCATGTGGCTGCGATGAAGAGAAAATCGTTGTAAATAACCTTAAGATCTTTCAACCTTTGGCCGGAGAGTACCATTCGGATAAGCAAGCGGTTACCTTAGACGCGCAAGTCGGAGGGATCGAATTCAAAGGTCTTAAAGGTGTTCGAGAGACAGCTAACAAGGGAGTCACCTATTCTTTACTTTCTGAATCCGGAGAAAAGCTCGTGATTGGTGATACCGTATATGGTCTTCAAATGGACTGGTATTCAGCAGATGGAAATCTCGTACTAGAGCTGGATAAAAACAATTGTCAGTAAACTTTTGTAGAAGAGAGGTTGATCGACCTCTCTTCTAATTGACTTCTAAAACCATCCTAAAAAGTCTCTTACTGAGGCAATCGCAGTCGTTCGATCTACTTGTTAAACTTCTCAAACATAATCGAAATCTCGTATCATTATTATTCGGATTAAATTTCTTCACTCAAATTAATCAAACCTTAACCCGATAGTTATATAATCGAAGTGAGCATACTTTAAGAAGCGCAAAGTATGTGCTAGGAAAGTAAAGGTAAGACCGAGTGAACTCAAAAATATATTCTGAAAACCACTTCCAACCAGGTCCGAATGATATTGTTTTCTCTGAGCACACTTCTTTTATCGTCTCTCTAATTCTTGGATTAGTATTCTTTTCATGTACTCTTCTTGGGGTCATTTTCATTGTCCAAGAATTTGACTCCCTGGTTGCGCAAAGCTTTCATTTGTATCTAGCACTCGCGTTTACAGGCTTCTGCCTCGCGATGGCGTCGGGATTTTTCTTTCAGGTCCGAATGGGACTCACTAACAATCTTTGGCTCATGGGCATCAGTCGAAATGGAATTTACACGCGCATTCGGCCGCAAACTCCCTATTTTATTGGCGGAGACAATCAAAAAACCATTTATTTTGCCAAAGACGATATCCGGTCCATCTCTTACCTCGAATTGGCAACTGAATCCGAAAATGCAGCCAAAAATACTATTAGATACATTGTTCTCGAATTATCCGAGAGCGCCTTTGAAGAGATTAGCCAGGAGATCGAAAACGATCGAAAGTATCTTCACTCAAAAGGACTTCTCTCTTCTCACGTGCACTTAAAAGATTTATCTAAGACCCTGATAAAAAAAGACAACTGCATTGGAATCGACGCTAAAAACGTTAAGCCCATTCAATCTTGGCACTTGGCCGATGATTTCGAAAAGATGTTCCCAGGCCTCGAACTCCAACGCGAAAACTTAAAGATTTCCGAATCAGACCTCAAAGAGTACCAACTTTTTCTCAATCAAGCTTGGTAAAACTTTAAGCCTTTGTACCGTATTGAAACGCACTCCATTCACTTCAGTTCATGACTAAAATTCAAAAATTATAACCCCCCTGAGAATCCGCAAATTGAGTCATTTCCCTGACTTGAAGACTTGATTAATTACTCATTCTAAATCTTTGAAAATCCGATAAATCCCTAAGAGGAAAAGGGTGTTTAGGACGTTTCTGAGGTACTTTTTAAAGCCGTTTAAACTGGGTTTCGTTGGCGATAACTTCGACCATCAAAATCGGCTGACATTAATCACTAATATTATTGCAATTATTGGAATGACTACTATTCTATCTCACCTGAGATTTATGATAGAAGCTCAAGCTCCGCTCTGGTATCTCGCTATTTTCTCAGGGCAAGGCTTTGTACTTGGCAGTCTAATTTTAGTTTTCAATAAAAATCACATTAACAAATGGGCACGATTTGTAACGATCATTGCTGCCAACTCAATTGGATGGGTTACATTCAGTACAACCGGGAAGTCCTACAACGGACAATATGTCTTCTTTATGGCTATAGCCCTAAGTATTATTGCCTTTAAAAAGTCCGATCGGAAACTACGCTGGTTTACTCTAGCCATTAGCCTCCTTGGTCTGCCTCTGGGCGACACACTTTTACACTATGGGGTTTTCCCCCTCGTTGAAATAAAATCCAAGCTAGGCTTACCCAATATCGCTCTAAATGCCATCATGATTAGTACTCTTGTATTTATTTGTATTTATCTAGAAAAATCACTGAGCGAAAAATTTCGCCTCGAACTTACCGATCTCAATTCATCTCTAGAAAAAAAAGTGAAAAAGAGAACCAACCTACTTTTTCTTGCAAAAGAAGAAGCTGAGTCAGCAGGAATTCTAAAATCTCAGTTTATCACTAATACCTCCCAAGAGATCCGAGCCCCTTTAAACGGCATAAAGAATTTTCTCGAACGACTCCGAGCAGAGGGGAGTAAGATCAACCCCTCAAACGTTAATGAGCTTAAGGAACGCATTCTCGCCTACAGTGAAAAAGTCGAACACTCTGTCGAACACCTCGACAGGCTTCTATTCCAACTTCTCAACCTAACCCAATTAGACAATGGCAATCTTCACACTCACCCGTCTCGCTTCAAATTCAAGGACTTAGTTGAGGAGTGTATTTACTCCGCTCAAGATGACATTCAAAAAAAGAACCTTCGCATCAAGCTTCATGCAGAAGTGAATTTACCAGAGATCTATCAAGACAGGGCCCTTAGCAAAATTATCATTCACAACCTTCTTAAAAATGCCATTGAGTATTCGGATTCTGGAAAATCCATTGATATATCTATCGAAAATGATGAGGTCGCACTTCGATTTACTATTGCTAATCAAGGTTCAGGGATTTCAGAAACTGAACAGAAAAAGATATTTGAGCCTTTTACCCGAGGAGTCGCTCTCGAGGAAAACGGCGGCAGTAGTACAGGTCTCGGCTTAGCGTTTTGTAGGCGTTATTCTAACCTCCTTAATGGGAGGGTCGATTTGATTGACCCTAGTCCGCAAAAAACAAGCTTTCAGCTAATGCTTCCACTAAACCTTGCGCCAGAAGAGGAGTCACAAATTGCCGCGTAGCCAACTCCAACATACTTCAACCATAAAGGCATTCAGCATCGGACAGACTTTGATCCGCCCCTTAAAGCTCGGCTTTGAAGGTGATAATTTTGACCATCAAAACCGCCTCACTTTGATTTGTAACTTTACGGCCTACTTGTGCATTTCAATTTTTCTACTGCACTCGAAGCTCATGCTTGATGCCAACGCCCCTTTTTGGCATACGGCCATTTTTACTCTTCAAGGAGTTTTCTTTGGTTCGGCCGTTCTTACACTCAACTATTTACATAAACATTCTTGGGCGCGATTCATGACTGTTTTAGGTGCGCTCTCTATAGGCTGGCGTTGTTACTTTATCATCGGAAAGGTCTACAACGGCCACTACGTCTTCTTTGTGGCGCTCGCACTATCGATTATTGCATTCAAAAAGGAAGATTGGAAATTCATGTGGATTTCGGTCGCTTTGACCCTTGTCAGTCTCCCCCTTGGGGATGCCCTTACCTATTATGGATATTTACCAATGATTTCATTTGAGTTAGATGTCGGCCTCCCAGCCTTAATTATTGACGCTCTTATGATCTCTTCCGTTTTCGCCGTCTGTATCTACTTAGAAAAGTCACTGAGTGAAAGTTTTCGCGATGAACTTAAATCTTTAAACAACTCTCTGGAGCATAAGGTAGAGCTAAGAAGTGAACAGCTTAAAAAGGCAAAAGAAGAGGCCGAGTCAGCTGCTCTTCTCAAGTCTCAATTTATTACTAATACTTCTCATGAAATCCGCACTCCTCTAAATGGTATTAAGGGATTTTTAAGTCTTTTAAAAATCAAAACCAAAAAGCTTAATGAGGATAATGTAGAACAGCTCGGTGAAAAAATTCTCGAATACGGTGATCAGGTCGAAAGCTCAATTCAACGACTTGATGAATTACTTTACCGATTGGTCAATTTGACTCAACTTCAAGACGGAAATTTGGAACCACACCCCGTGGATTTCAAATTCTCAACTCTGGTTGATGAGCACCTTGAAAAGAGACATAAAGAAATTGAACGCAAGAGATTAAGAGTACAGACAATCATTCCCGAGGATGAGGGGTTATGTTTTCAGGATCGATCCATCAGCTCTGTAATTGTTGCCAATCTTTTAGATAATGCCATTAAGTATTCAATCGAAGATGAGGACGTGCAAATACGGCTTTCTTTTTCAAACGGAACCGTCCAATTAAACATCAGCAATGTTGGCCCGGGAATCCCCGAAGATGAAAAACTCAGAGTATTTGAGCCCTTCACCCAAAGCAGTCTCACTGACAAAGGAGTTGGGGGAACCGGCCTCGGGCTCGCATTTTGTAAGCGTTACTCAGAACTTCTCGAAGGAGACATTTTTTTAAAAGACTCTCGTCCCGAATGCACCACCTTTACTTTAGAGCTACCAGAACAATTGGGCTCTAGACACCTTTTAAAAGGTGCTGCTTAGCCTTTCGAGCCTAAGCTCGCGCCAAGGTTCAAATTTGTCTAGAGTGCTAAGTTCTCAGAAACGATAGCTAAAGATTCCAGCGGGCTCTCCCGAGAAAAAGTCCTCAATTACTCGTGTAAAACTAGCCTCTTGAATTGGACTCATGCCGAGTGTTGCGAGATGGCTAAGACTTCGATTAAGATCGAGTCCCAACGGGGTTTGACCATGGGCTCTTGGAATTAAAAAATTAATCATCGAAGAAAATGAAACTACATCATCTTCTTTTTTATTGAGATAAACGTTGCAAGAGAATTGTCTTGCTACTGTTGTACAATGGGCCGTTAGTTCTTCACTCTCCCAACTATTTTCTGTATTCGGAATTCGAAATAGTCGAATAACTTTATTTTTTTCCCCTACCAATATTTCAGGGAAAATATATGTAAGTACTTGTGTTTGGTCGCCATCATAGGCCTCGAGCACTTTCATTTTAAAGCGCGAATACTCGACTAACTCGGGGCTCGTCGGCACGATGTAGACAGCATCAAAGGAACTGGATTTGTAATTCACATCCTGTCCTTCTGAAGACCAGGCCACTTGGACCACTAGCAAGAATAGAGCAATGTAAAAAAATTTCATAGAATCCTCCCTAGAAATCCCTCAGTTTTTTTACCATTAAACGTTTTCAAACGCATGGTTAATTTCGATAACACCTGTTTACAAGGACTTAAAGGTAAAAATGGAACATCATCCAGGCATAATCTTCTTCTTGGGCACTCAGACTAGGTCTCTTCCGTTTGGCAAAAATGCCCTGTATCTCGAAGTGAGGCCTAGGATACGGAGTCATTCCCAGGCCGAGAAGCCGACTCGTTAACTCATTTTGGCTGAGATCGTCCTTTCGCAAATCTCCGAGAAGCAGAATATGAACCCCCTTTTCCATCTCAAAACCCAGTTTCGTAAAGTGAAATAGACCGGTCTTAGATTGCCCTCCCGAAAACTCCGAGTATCTACGTACCGTATCTGAAACCAAGTATAATTTCTTACTTAAACCGACGATTCCATGAATACCGAGAGCGAAGGCCTTATCTCCCTCACTCTTCTGTTCATAACTCAAGCCGAAACGATCATGGTTTCCAAAAGAATAATTGAACTGAGAATAGATCCCTGAAGATTTCGAATCATTGGCGAGCCGCCCTCGGGTCAGTGCTAGAGAGTAGTCCCATTTCTCTTCAGTATATGTGAGCTCTAGAGTATCTCTTTCGGTTTGAAAACCAAAGCCAACAGGGCCACGTGTGGAAAGAATATGTTCTGGAGTGTTAACGCCAAATCGAGGAATAAATCGACCTACCCGAACATTGAGTTGATCAATCACATGGGTCATTAGGTAAAATCGAGAAATCGACCAAGGTCGACTCTCTTGCAATGTGTCCGAACTTCCAGTTATGTTGAACCAGGTCGACTTATATTTAGCTGCAACTTCAATCTGCTCTTGCATTTCGATGAAGCGTCCAATGGTCACCTGCTCGGTTCGATTGTGAACTTGAGCCGCTCTAAAATCTCCGCCAACACGAAACCAATCGGGAGTTTTATCAAGAGCTCCATAATGAACTTGCTCTTCGCCTTCATAGGACCATGTGCTCAATAACTCTTTACTCATTGCTCGACCATATTGAGTCATCATATTTCCACCCCTAGGAGCTACATGACAACTTGTGCAGCTCGTATACCCATGTCGAACCATATGAGGAAACCCATAACTTACAGATGTAAAAATCAAGATGAAGACTACCATTAAAGTTTTCATTTTAATTTTTCCCGAGAGCTTTTTGTTCAACTAACTGCGATTCGACCTTAACCTCAACTTTGTCGGCCACAGTAACTCCCATAAAAGATGGAATTTCTATTTTAAAATCAGATATTTTTACTTCGAATTGGGAGAAAACTTTTGCCTTTGAGTCTATTGATACCAAAACTTCAATCGCCCTTTCTTGACCATGTATATTCACAACAGCTGGAACTTTAATTTCATCCATCTTCGGTTGCTCAATAGTCCAGGCGGCAGGGAGTTCGAAGTTCTTGATAGTTAGAGTCGCCAATGGATAATCTACAACTTTCAAATACTTTTCTTTCATGTGGCGATTTCTCAAATCCATTCCCGTATCGAGTGAATTCAAATCGACCTTAATTTGACCATGAAGTTTTCCTTCACTTATCTCTAAGGTCCCCTTTGGGGCACTACCCTTGCCTTCTATTTTCAGAAAACCAGGTTTGCCAATGGCTAAAAACTCAGTTTTACCTTGATCTAAACTCAACTTTTGATTTGCAAATGCCGGTGCTGTTAAAAAAATGAGTACGACAATTAATTTTTTCATGTTTCTCTCCTGGTGCTTATAAGGGGCTGCCAATGACAATCCATCGTAATAAAGTTTCCTTCTCAACATCACTTAAGGGAGTTACCGAACGAGGTGGCATGCTGTTCGTAGTGACTCGAGAAAGGATGTCGTCAATTTCATCAATCGTGTTTTCATAGGTTTCAAGGTTCAGACCTCCAAAATTCCCGACGGCATTGGAATGACATGAAAGACATCGCATTCCGAAGACCTTATCCTTGATGAGTGCAAATTTTAGAAACTCATCGGCTGGAACTTCGAGGAGTTCACCCGTAACCGGATCCGTAACCGGTTGCCTGGGCTGAGGATCGACTGGATCCGCGGGATTAGTCGGTTCACCAGGTGTCGCGGGATCAGGTGGGTTACTTGGATCAGCTGGATCACTCTGTCCGTTGTTATCTGGCAAGCAACTAGGATCTTGCCCTGGATCTACCTCATGAGCTCCCCCATCCACCCATGCGAAAACCAATTCTTTATCGGCATCGCTCAGGGGAGGATTTGGTGCTAAAGGCATTCGATTACTCGCAACAGCTGCCCGAATTTGATTTGCCCACGATGAGGCTCCAGAGTAGGTCGTTAAATCAAGCCCTGCGGCACTAAAGTTGCCGCCATGGCAAGAAATACATCGTGGAGCAAATACAGCAGCTCGAACTTCCTCATAGGTAACGACGGCTGCCGTCGAGTCCTGTGGAACACAGATTCCCTGACCTTGTTCGATTTCAAAACCTGGTTGGCTGTGAAAAGACTTGTAATCGCAGCCCACTAAAAAAAGCGTTATCAAAAATATGAGTAGTTTCATGCTGTCTCCCTCGAATTCATTCGAACCTGTTTTTAAGGTAACCAAAGAAAGACGTTGCCACCACGAAGCCCACCTGTTAAAAAATGTTTCGTATTGTTTCGTATCTGAAAGGTCCCATGAATTCAAAATCTCTCTATTTAAAGGCCCAATATCAGACCGCTGCCGATTCAAAAAGTGAAGTAAATACAATCGGTTATAAGATAGGGGGGCTCGTTTTTACGGGTCGCCATCAGGAGGCGAGACTCCTGTACGAAGCCTATTTCCCGGACCTAGACTCCGACAACCTGAGCGTCGCTTTATTTCACATGGGAGTGAGCTTTACTCGAACATCTGAATACGAGGAGGCCCAGAAATATTTCATCAAAAACCTGAGAGCAACTCGACAGAAATCCACCTCTGCCGAGGCGCGCTTTTTCGCCTACCAAGGCTTGAGCTTTTATAGATTCTTTTTTTCAAAACACAAAAAGAGTCAAAAGTTTGCCAGAAGAGCCTACGCTGAAATTATAAAACTAAAAGATAGTCCCGGACTACTTCAGGCTCTATCTTTGGATATTCAGGCCCATAACCTTATTCAGTTGGGACAAGTTCACCAAGGGTTCCTATTTTTCGAACGGGCCTTAGCCGTCACTAAAAAAAGTCAACTCACTGAACTCCATACTGAAATCGAAATTTCATACAATACCTATCGCGCAGAGTACGACACCGATATCAAAAAGAATATCAGACGACTAAAAAGCTTCTTGCGCAAAACTAAACCCGAAAACGACCATTCAGTTGCTGAAATAATTTTACAAATTGCTAAGTTGTATTTCTTATCGGGAGACTTCAAGCAGTCGCAAGCTTTTTTAAACAAGCACTTCAATCACATATACCGAAATCAGAATAAAAGAAAAATTGCTATATTGAATACTTTAATGGCTCAAATTTCGCTTTATCGAGGTCATTATTTGGAATCTCTATCCATTGCCAATGTCGCCCTCGAACAACTCAACAAGGAGGTTGATGTCGGCCTCTACCTGCCCCTTCTAGGAACAAAAATTAAAGCCATGGGATACCTTGGACAAAATACAAATCCAGAAATTCGACTTTCTCAGCAGATTGTCAAAGGAATCGACAGAAGCTTAAATCAAAATATGCAAGATCGGATGATGGGAACGGTTAAAAGCAAGGCTATTGGTGACGATAAGCTGGGCGACCTCTTTGACCGAGTGAAACTAAAATCCCCGCAGGTTCTCAGGGACATTATTGATTCCGGACTTTTATTTCTATGCTATGAGTATTTTGACCTGGAGCCCGGCGGTCAATACCTGGTCCTTATTGAATCTCAAGAAAAAATTCTATTTGTAGGTAATGAAAGTATCGAACTCAAAGAGGGCAAGTTGACTAAACATCAAAGTCAAATTCTCAGAGAGTTAAGCCAAGGACCTTGTTCGAAAGAAAACCTTATTAAAAATGTTTGGGGCTACGACTATGACCCTCTAAGGCACGACAGTTTAATTTATTCGGCAATTGGCCGCATTAGAAAACTATTAAGAGCCTACCCTCAGTGGATTCATTCCGACGAGACTTTTTATCAGCTTGATAGGAATTTAAAAATTATTTCGGCGGACGAACCCAAGCATAAACAGAGAAAAACTCCTCCCCTTGAAGAGGAGTACTCACTTTCATCAAGCCTCAATTACCGTCAACTACAGACCTTAGCGGAAGGCCTCGATCACCCGGTAAGTGTCAGCGAGTATGGACAGCGGTGGAATGTCACAAGAATGACCGCACTTCGAGACCTAAAAGACCTCGTTGCTCAAAACTATCTCACAAAAATAGGCCGAGGGAAGGCGACCCGTTACTTAAGTGTTGGTGTTAATGTCTCAAAATGAGACCTCCTCAGTGTTGCTTTATAATTCAAGTGGAATTCAGTTTAAAATAGAAGTGTGAAGAGTGATAAGTATATGGGAATGTTAGTGTGGCTCAGCCTCTTTCTAGGGCTTGGCCTTATTTCAATACCTAGCAATGCCGAAAATCAATGCCGAGCTAATCAAGACACTACATTTTCAAGAAAGTGGAACATAGACCTTCCCGATGGAAGAACTATTTCTATCGTTGGACATCGCCATCCAACCCGGAGCGAAGAAGAGCCAGAAGAGAATCTAGAAAACCGTCTCTCAGCCTACTTTATTAATCACGAGGGACTAGAAGGTACTGAACGAAACCAACGATTCAGAGAACAAATAATCCCCTTCGCCTTTAATTGGGATCTCGAAGCCCATGCCCACTTCACTGAAGACTACATAATGCTGCAAAAACTCTTTGCCCGAGAAGGAAGTCCATACAATGTCATTGGTGTCGAATCAGCACTCACAGACTACGCCAGTAACTATGGCGATTATATTAATGCCAGGAGAAACCCAAGTGCAGTTATCGAAGAAGTCGTTCGCCTAAAAAATGAAGGAATCATTAGCCCCGGGCAAACTACGGGCCTATTATCGATTCACCTTTCTCCGGGCGTATACCTTCAGCACACAGACCCCGGCCTTATGCGTGGACGGAGAGTGATGGCTATGGCAACTTCAAGGATTGAAGCTGGTAGCGATCTCTATAAATCACTTTGTGAACGTCCGGAATATAATGTCCAGCACTGGGAACTACCTAGATCATTCTGCGCACCTAACGATCGCAGAGAGGTCGACAATATTCTGGCACAGAATGAATCAGTTATTTACTTCGTCGGCCGAGGTCATGTTCGATCTATGATGACTTACCTAGAAGACACTTGCCGGCGAATGCTTGAATTCCCCGATCCCGCCGAGCGTCCCCTTCTTCCTGAATTTGCAGATGAGTCAGGAGGTAGCCCCGGATCCGGTGAATCTCTACCTACCAATGAACCCTAGTAATAGTTACCTGTTCCGCGCTTGGAACCCTTTAAGTGAAACAGCTTAGCTTCTTTCTCGCGTTTGTGATTTATAGGCCTCAGGAGGAAGCTTATGTTACGAATACTAGCAATTATCTTTATCGGAATCGGCCTTTCACTTTCTAGCTTCGCAAGTCTTGAACCAAATGACCCCCCTCAGTCACCGCCAGACTTTGACCATCGGGTCATCGAAGAAATTAAGGTCGTTGACTACGCCTTAGACTATAAAATTCTCGTCGACCCTCTTCCTTTGATGGCAGGAATTCTCAATGTCGAGATGTCTATTCCCCTATCTAACTCATGGAGTTTCGACTTTCGAGGAATTCACTGGATTCCATTGGGAGGTTGGCTTCCTAACTTTTCAGTTACTGGACTCGGAATTAAGAGCACCTATCACTTCGGACAAAATATCAATGAAAACTCCCTTTTTTTGGGTCTCGGAGCGGATTTTTTTGCCGGCACTGTCACGGGAGCCGGGGTTCAAGCTGCTCCCCTCGGGGTCTTACCCAATGTCAACTTCGGCTACCAATGGGTTAAAGACGAGTTCGTGATTCGGGCAGGAGTTGGCTATTCAGCGATAACTCCCGTTCTACATGGAAGCCTGGGATTCCATTTTTGACAATTGGGACTTACTACCTCATAGAACTGGGAAAGCTTTTTCAAAAATTAAAAAAAAAGTGATCTGATACTAGCTTTGTGCTATCGACTGACGGATCTATAGTGGAGTTCTATGAGCAAAAAAATACGCGTGGGAATCTTTGGTTGTCACAAATACGAAAAAGCAAGTTTCTCTCGAGCTAACGAAAATTTCCAATTTGAACTCGTTTGGATCGAACCTCGTCTCACCGAAGAAACTCAGAGTCTCGTCAAAGACTTTGATGTGGTTTGCTCGTTCGTTGAGGATAAAATCACTAGTCCAGTTCTAGAAACAATGAAAAGTAGTGGCGTAAGTCTTTTAGCTCTGCGCTCAGCTGGTTTTAATCATGTGAACCTCAACAAAGCAAAAGAGTTAAACATTCCCGTGGTTCGAGTACCGGCCTACAGTCCACAAGCTATTGCTGAGTTTACTGTGGCCCTTCTTTTAAATATTAGTAGAAAAATTCACAAAAGCTTCATGCGTGTTAGGGATAATAATTTTTCTTTAGAAGGACTCACTGGATTTAACCTATATAAGAAAAAAATTGGCATTTTAGGAACCGGACAAATTGGTGCGGCCTTTTGTAAGATCATGCTCGGATTTGGCTGCGAAGTCATGGCCTATGATCTCTCAGAAAATAATGAACTCAAAGAGTTGGGAGTTGCCTATGCCCCCCTCGATCAAATCCTCAAAGAGTCCGATGTCATATCGCTTCACCTACCCCTCAACCCGCAAACCCAGCATATTCTGAATGACCAAGCTTTCAAGAAAATGAAAGAAGGAGTCAGTATCATTAATACCGGAAGAGGCGGTCTCATTGAGACAAAAAGTTTAGTTCAATACTTAAAGACCGGAAAAATCCGAGCTGTTGCCCTCGACGTATATGAAGAAGAAGAAGGCATTTTTTTTGAAGATCACTCCCAAGAAATCATACAAGACGATACTCTCATGCGCTTAATGACCTTTCCAAATGTAGTTCTTACCTCACATCAGGCTTTTTTGACCGAAGAAG
Source organism: Bdellovibrionia bacterium (assembly GCA_030424665.1). Taxonomy (GTDB): domain Bacteria; phylum Bdellovibrionota; class Bdellovibrionia; order Bdellovibrionales; family JAGQZY01; genus JAUHWN01. Next base: position 19,733 of record JAUHWN010000047.1, read on the forward strand.
CCCTTCAAGAAATTGCAAATACGACTTTGGGTAATATTAACGACATCCTGGAGACAGGCCACTCCGCTAACCTTCTTTAGTGTAACCGACACCAAAACCTCAACCACTTGATCGGTAGCGCGCTAGAGAAAGACATGCACGCCATTTAAAGTATTTCTATAAAGAGATCAAAAGAATGGAGTTGTAATGTCTCAAAATGAGATTCCTTATTTAAAGTTCGGTTATTCAGCTAGGTTGTGGATGATCATTCCTGGGTTACTTATGTTTTCATGCGCGAGTTATGTATTCACACATCTTGCAATAAACAATGACCGGGGCCTCTTGATCAATGGGATCATTCACCTAAATAGTATAGGTGCATCGGTATTATATGCCTCAATCGGCGCAATATCCGCATTATACGTCCCTCTAGGAGTTCTTTCGGCATACCGACTGATTTACAACAAGAATCCAAAACTCAGCTTCTACGAGAACCATATTTTCATTCCGCAAATTGGCCTCACACCAGAAAGAAAAATTCTTTACCATAGTATCCTGGCATTTTATGAAATTGAAATGTATGGTCATCGGATTCTCGAAATTCAAGTTAACGAAGGTAAGGTCGCAAGGATCTCGGGAACTCACCTTTCTAAAAGTGAGGACTTTGATCGAATTGTTCGCGAACTTCGTCTAAAAACTGATTCGATTGAAGTGGGGGCTTAGTCTATCTAAAGTTTCGCTGTACATCGACGGCTTCCATTTCGATGTAATCATGAGCGAACTCTCGTCGATCGATTTTTTTATAGTGCATTTGTACATAGTGAGCAAATTCGTGAGCAAGGTTATGAACCTTCATATCACTTCCTAGCAAAATTATATTATGATCAAAGAGATACATATTAATACCCTTTGCAAGGGCCCAAGCTGGCATTCCCTGGGACTCGGCCGCAGCGAATATATGTTTCTCCTGCGGAAGAACAGACTCCGTCACTCTGATCTCAGGAACTTCAATAGACTCGTTTTTTTCAAATCCCATTTCCTTTAAAACGTGATGAAGCACCTGTTTTTGAATTAGGGGATCGAAAGGTGAAAGCTCTTTAATATCTCCCACTTGAGTCAAAATGCTGGCGTGACTTTGTATCGCCACAAAAACAATCAATCCATAGAAAACACGAGAAAGCGCATCCATACAGCCCCCTTTTTTCGAGCCACAGATTCTCCTAAGTAGGCAGCATTAAACAGAACTTATTTTTTATTTAAGGCATAAGTCATTTTTTTAGGAAGAAGTAAAATGGCCAATATCGGGCACAAGGTGAAAACCACGACGATTAGAGCCCCCGATGGTAAATCAAAATAAAAAGAAAGGGACATGCCAATAAAACATAAAACTAGACCAAGGGCCCAGCCAAATAAGAGGCGACTTCCCCAGTTTTTAAAAAATAATGAGCTAATCACAGACGGAACAATGAGAAACGAAAACACGAGTAGAACCCCTGCGTAGTGGACTGAACTCGTGATAACAACTCCAAAAAGTCCGTAGAAAACAAAATCCCAAATCCAATTCGTTTCTCCTTTGGTCGAACTCTTCAATAATGGAGTCCGAAAAAAATAGTGAACAATCCCCACTAAGAAGTAAATGATCGTCACCTTAACGACATCTTCCCAAGTCACCCATAGAAGACTTCCAATTAAACTTTGCTTCAGGTGCTCAGCCCCGTGGCTGAGACTATCAATGAGTAAAATAATCGTCGCTGAGGCCAGTGCATATAAAATTCCGATAATGGCCTCTTGGGAAATCATTTTTTTAAAACGATTGGAGTAGGTCAAAAAGACGGCGGCTAAAAGTGTTGCACCCAGAGAAATAAAATATGTCCTTATATCGTGGTGGTCGTAACCCAATAAGAGCGCGAAAACAGAACCAAACGCTGCTACTTGAGCAAGGGCAAGATCGATAAATATAACCTCTCGTGCGAGAACATGGAGTCCTAAGTAGCAGTGAATACCAAGGAGCGCGACACACATTAAAAAGGGGGCAGCCAAAAACAGTAGTGACTCCATCAATTCCTCCCTTTTCCGCAAGCCTCAATGGATCTAACCAAAGAGTCTATCAGCTCGGTATAATAACTCTGAACTTCCACATCGACGATTTCGACATGGGCCCCAGTAACTTTCTGTAAGCGCCTTGCCGCAGTATCTTCAAAATAACTTTCGTTTAGAATGCACAGAACTTTCTTTTCTTTCATCAATTTGATAAGACCAATAATGTGTTTTGCCGTTGGTGGTACTCCCGGTTTTGGCTCGATATTACCAATTTTTTCCAAGCCAAAAAAACGAATGAAATAGTTTAGACTCTTGTGATAGGTAATGACGTTCTTAACACCACTGGCTTTAACTCTCTTTTTCCATAAATCAATTTTACTAGCGATTCGCTTTTGAAAATCTTTTGATCGCTTCAAATAAATCTCTTTAGACTTGGGGTCAAGTTCTACAAGCTTTGCTTCGACAGCTTGTACTGCTTTAATTGCCCGCATAGGGTCTAAATGAAAATGGGGATTACCATAGGGGTGCACGTCACCTTGAGACCGATCAACTTTACCCTCGGGAACCTCAATCACCTCAACGTGGTTTCCAGCCTCGAAAAATCCTGGCTGGCCTTCCTGAATTCGAGAGTTTTTTGCTCCTCGCTGAATAAGTCCAATCCATCCCACCTCAAGGTCCAAGCCAACACTTGCAAAAAGGTCAGCTTGTCGAAGTATAACCATATACGAAGGCTTCGCTTCTACGTAATGGGGATCTTGATTCTTCCGAGTGATAGATTTGACTTCAACACGATCTCCTCCGACTTCTTGAAAAAATGAAGCTAATGTCGTTGTCGTCGCAACAACTTTCAATGCCCCGCGCGCTTCTAGCGAAAATCCAACCGTTAGTAACAAGGTCGGTATGAGTACATAGGCGACCCACAGCTGTCGGCCACCTTTTTTTTTAAATTCTCTAACTTTAAGCCTGCTCATAGCTTCAGACCTTTCATGCCAAAACTAATAACTATGGGCCGGGTGAAAGCCAGTCGTCAAATTCAATTGCAGAATCACCCTTTGCTCAACTTCGTCAGCCGCAGGATCGTCAATTGAATCATATTGCAATCGAATCGCCGAAAATTCTGAAGGAACATAGGCAATGAGCCCCGAAGTTTTTGTCGTATCTTCTGCTGAAGCATTTAGGATATTTGATACAACTTCATATCGAGCTTGAGCCCACCACTCCTTAAGGAACTGAAATTGAACCCATGTACTTGAAACTCCCGTGCGAAAAGTAGAGTCAAACGTGCCAGGCACATCTTCGTTGGCAATCAAAACATATTGAGCCTGGGTATATTCGCTAGTAAGTATTAGCTTTTGCGAGTTTGAAAACTTATTAATATAGGTCAATGCTGTATTGTAAACATCATTTTGCTCATTGAGCTGAGTTCTTCCGTGAGCGTAACTAAGATTCCATTCAAGGGTTGAATCCCCACTCAGATCCCAGAGACTTTTTAAATAATAAACTCCAACAACATCATCGTTAACACCTGAAGCGAAAGCTCTTTCATTATCGCCATTGAAAACCTGAGCGACAAATTCTAAGTACCATGGGGTCGGCGCTAAGTACGAAACCGATAGTCCGACTTCGTTAAAGCCTTCTTCACCAAAAATCTGTTCTCTCGTCTGATTCGCATCTATAAATGGAAAAGCGTGAGTATGCCACTGATTGGAGCGACCAAAAAAAGGATAAAATTTACCCAATCTAAAAGTTACTGAGTCAATACTTAAAGTTTCGACGAATACTTCTTCTGGAACGAAGTGGAATTCTCCCCCTTCATTTTCAAAAGCAAAAATAGCGCTCCCGCGAAAATTTGTATCGATATTTGAAGAGATACTGAGCTCAGCTTCTTGAAAGGCAAAACCATTTGTCGTTTCACCTCCTCCAGAATTCCCCTCTGTACTACTGGTATATGTAAACAAAGTATTGAGTCCGATATCAGGATTTGTTTTGTTCGCGGCGAAGCTATTCGAAGCGAGAAATACAATAAAAATATAAAATAGGTATCTCATTGAGATCCTCCTTATTGGAAATGCATTAATTCAGTTAAAATGATGAGAACTATGCTTTTTGAGGAGGACCGCGAGAAGAAATACTGGGGTCGAGATCTTTCGAATGCCGAAAGAGGAAAAAGACTTCAATGAAAACTTCGGGAGATTCTGTCTCCACTAAGACAGTGGCCACAAGCCCAGGGGACTCCAGATCAAGGCTTTTTAGTAAATGACAGATCTCACACTGACTCGATTCATGGTCATCGTGTTCACCACTATGTAAAATCCCTAGGGACAGCCAAAGTCCAAAAAGAAAAAATAGCAATAAAGAAGAAACGTTCCTCATTTTCACAATTATTTAATAGCACCCTCTATCGAGGAAAAACAACAAAAGCCTCGTGACTACTCGCAAAATAAGCAATTTAATCCGTATTTTTTCCTTTCAATCAACACGAATGCACAAAACAATGGTGCGATGAAATCCTCGCGTTATACAGACAATGAGTTCAATATCGTAGAAAAAACAATTGAGAAAGTCGGCAAAAAAATTGTAATCGGCACCCCACTCGCTTTGGGCAAGGCGAACCATATATTAAATGCTTTCTATAAAAAAGCCCTCGAAGATCCGGAAGTCGATCTAAAAATCATTACGGCACTTAGTCTCGCTAAACCCAAGGGCAAGAGCCTTCTCGAAAAAAGGTTTATCGAGCCTTTTGCTGGTCGAGTCTTTGGTGACTACGAGGAGCTATTGTACGAGGCCAATCGCGAAAACCTCCCTGAAAATGTACAAGTCATCGAGTTTTACTTTCCTGCCGGCAAACAACTTCACAATAAAACGTCTCAGCAAGATTATATAAGCACAAACTACACCCATGTTGCTCGGGATCTCATAGACGCTGGTGTTAATGTTCTCTGTCAAATAGTAGCTCCTGCCAGTGACTCTGGGACTGACCTCAGTTTAAGTTGCAATCCCGATGTGGCATTGGATGTTTACGACTACCTAAAAAAGAATGACCCCGAATCCTTTGTTTACATTGCACAGATCAATAAGAATCTCCCTTTTATGTTTGGCGATGCCATAGTTCCAGAGGAGACTTTTGATTACATATTCGAAAGAGAAGATATTCACTATAAACTCTTCGGCCCGCCGAAAATGGCAGTAACGCTCGCAGATCATTTTATTGGGATTTATGCGAGTACATTGGTCAAAGACGGGGGCGAACTACAAATCGGAATTGGCTCACTTGGTGACGCCCTCGTCAACGGACTTTTACTACGCCAAAAAGATAACTCCGCTTACCTTGAAGTAATTGAAGGCCTGGATATTCCAAAGAGATATCAAGAACTCATTGAACGGAAGGGAGACACAGGCCTTTTTAATCGAGGACTCTTTGCCGCTTCAGAAATGTTTGTCGACGGCTTTATGGATCTCATCGAATCTAATATTTTAAAACGAAAAGTCTACGATCATATAGGTATTCAACGATTGATTAACGAGGGTTTCATCGTCGAGGACGAGGTATCTTCCGAACTCCTTTACGAGCTGGTAGAGCGAAGATACATTAAACCTAAACTCTCAAAAGAGAACTTTGAGATTTTAGTTCATTTCGGAGTTTTAAGAGCTACCTTAAAGTTTGAAAATGGCTCTATCATTTTCTCAGATGGAACTCGCCTCGATGCGGATCTCAATCAAGATCAAACCCATCAAAAAATACTTAGTGATGGCCTTGGCGACCGCTTGAGAAATGGCGCGATTTTGCACGGTGGTTTCTTTCTCGGTTGTCAAAAATTTTATCACTGGCTTAGGAACCTCCCACTCGAAAAACGCCGAGAAATCCACATGAAGAGTGTTCAGAAAATCAATCAACTCTACGGACATGAAGAATTAGATCGACTCCACCGCAAAGATGCTCGGTTTATTAATACTTGCATGATGATGACCATCTTTGGTGCCGCTGTCTCTGATGGCTTAGAAGACGGGCGTGTTGTAAGTGGAGTTGGCGGGCAATTTAACTTCGTCGCAATGGCACAAGAACTCCCCGATGGTTACTCGATTTTACAATTAAGGTCGACTCGCCTCGAAGCAGGGCGAGTTAAATCTAACATTGTCTTCAATTATGGACATGTCACAATTCCACGACATATGAGAGATATCGTTATTACTGAATATGGTATAGCAGACGTTCGCGGAAAAACTGACCAAGAGGTGGCAATCGAACTCATTCAGATTGCTGACTCTCGATTTCAAGAAGAGCTTATTTCTCAAGCTAAAGACAGCGGAAAGCTTCATGAGGGTTTTGAATTGCATGAGAAATACAAAAACAATCTACCCGCGAACCTAGAGACGAAGATCGCTGCGTTCACTCAGTATTTTGAAAAATTTCCTTTTGGTACCGACTTAACTGCAGAAGAAATAAAAGTGGGCGGAGTTCTAAAGCGTCTAAAGAAAATGTCGAAGATCCACCTTGTTCGGTCAATTTTGGTTTCACTTTTTATTCCCGTAAAAAGCCAGAATGAAATTTACTTAAGAAGAATGGGTCTTTGGAAGACCAAAGGTATTAAAGAAAAAATTTTTCAAAAGCTTATAAACGCCAATCTATAAGACTTTATCTCTACAAATAGGGCTTGAATTTGCATTGATACCTCATTTAAAATGACTAAGTCAGCATAGCAACGAGGTCCGAATGAGCTTACACCCTAAAACAAAGAACTATATAAAAAGACAGTCGCAGATACGACTCATACTATACTTCGCTTTGATGTCGACTGTATTTGTTTTCGGTTTTGTCGTTCTTCTACAGGGCGGAAAAATGAACACTATGTCTGGCAAGAATAAGTATGGTGTGGCCGAGAGTGATATTGTTTACTCGGATGACGGGAAATCGAAATATGGTGATCTCGACAAGATCGAAGACAATCGCCCCATCGACCGAACGCTTTATATCTTCGGCTTTATGGCTCTAATGATGGCTAGCATGTCGTTCTTACTACCCAACTTTCTAGAAAAGTCATTCAAATTCAAAGATACCAACCCCAATGAATTGAAGTCCTACTTAATGAGTCAGACCAACCCTAAAAATGGTCAAAAAATTTGGAACGAAGAGGATATCTCTCATATCGATGACATTCCTGATCGAGAGAAATTTATTTATGTCCTAGCTCCAAAGCTTTTTGTTATTAATATTCTTCAGTGGTCTTTCTCTGAAGCAGTGGCTACCTTGGGAGTTGTTGCTGGTCTACAAAATGGGTTTAATGCCTATTTGCCCTTTGGAGTGGGTGCTTTAGCTCTTCTATTTATACATAGACCCGATAGTCGGAGCTTAGAAAAAAGAGCCGCAAAAATGGCGACTCAATACTGGCGATAGATTTACTTAAGTTTATTGTAACGATCGACACGAGCGTGAATTTCATCATTGAGGTCGTGTAATAATTTTTCTTGCTCTGGCCAAAACATGTCTTTGACCTCATCCAGAGGGAACCAAAACTGTTCGTAAGAGCGAGTCTCATCGGTTGGGAAACCCTTGTTCTGCTCCGTAACAAACAGAAAGTATAAGGTCTCTACCCACCTTGTTTTGACAAAATTTTGCCTTCTTGTAATCGCAAGCTTTCCCAGGTTAAAAAGCTGCGAAAAACCAGCTTCTTCTAAGGTCTCCCTACGCGCAGCCTCTAAAGGTGATTCGCCAGGGTCAATACCGCCCTTTGGAAGAACATATCTTGGAAGGTCTCCTTCGGTGATCAGAGCTACTTCTTTGATGCCGTCTTTAAGACGTATAACGACTCCTCCGGCAGTCTCACGAACGGGAAGACTCCCATCATTTTCATACCAAGATTCATCGACAATTGTTGTTCGTTTATCCAATGATTACCTTCAAATCAAATTCGTTCTTAAAGCCCCAATAACTTCACCCACAAAGTAAAGTGAGCCCGTTACTACATTAAGATGCCTGCGATGGGGTTTCGAGTCAATTTGTTGTTTGATCCCACTCAGGTGAGTCAGAGAGCGCACCTTCAGTCCGGCGCTCACCCTGGGATATTCGGCGATTGGCTTGGCATTAAAAGACTGATCGTAGACGAACAGTTCTACTATGTTTAACTCCCTTACTATCTCAAAGAATTTGGGAAAGCTTTTTTCTTTCCCTAAAGCAACGAAGAACGAGAAAGAGTCGTAATTAGAAAGTAGCTGCAAATTTTCGACAAGAGCTAGCCACCCTTCTTCGTTATGGTCTCCGGATATTAGGAGATGTTCATTTATAAAATGCATTCGCCCATCCCATTGAGCTTGAGCCACAGCCTCAATACAGGACGGCCAAATAAACTGGTCTCCGAGAATCCGCCGTGATTGCTCTACAGCTATAGCTATGTTGTGAGCAGCATGACGACCAAACATAGGGCTCCGAATGTTTTTGCTCGCGATCTCAACCTCTATTTGCGGGGGAAACTCATTACTAAGAGTCCAATGGGGCTGATCAATGACCTCAATTTGGCATTGGACCTCTTTACCATGATTTGCTAACAATTCTAAAAGATTCGAGTCTGAAATTCCCGTTAAACAAATACCTTTTTTACTGAGAATTCCAAATTTATGTCGAGCTATGTCTTCTAATTCTGGACCCAGCAAGCGAATGTGATCATAAGAAATCGAGGTGATCACGCTCCACCGATGAGGGACTAAATTACTGGGATCTTCTCGGCCCCCGAGCCCCACCTCAAGCACAATGAAATCACATCGGGATTTGAAGTATTCAAGAGCCATTGAAAGAAGCACCTCATAAAAACTCAGGTCTCTCAATTCATCTCGAATCTTGAGTTCATCGTAAACGCGCATGAACTCTGAGCGCGAGATCGGCTTCGAGTTGATTTGAATTCGTTCTCTGAAATCAAGGAGGTGGGGGGATGTAAAGAGACCAACTTTGAGGCCATGGGACTGCAAAATTTTGTGGACTAAGAAGCTCACTGTGCCTTTTCCATTCGTTCCGGCCACAAGCAGAGTTTGGCCCTCGGGGAAAGTCCAGTTCTTCTTCTTATAGGCATCCACAAAGGCTCTATTGAGCCGAGCTTTATTGCCGTTTCCCCGGAGCTTGACCAAGTTTTTAACTAAGTCATCATACTGCACTGACACCTTTATTGACCCCACGCTCTAAAAATCTTACAGCTAAGAGTAACCCAAAAACAAATATCGTAAAGGAGCTTTTTTCAATGAAACAGGCTTTAGCAATTTTACTTCTGCTTTTCTGTATCGACACCTCGGCTTCACCACTGTTTCCTGTGAAAACCGACTCTCCAAGAGCCACCCTAAAAACATTCATGCAAGCCATGCAGGACTATCGGGAAGGCGTTAAAACCCAAGATCAAGATAAAAAACGACGAATAG
>JAUHWN010000048.1 GCA_030424665.1 Bdellovibrionia bacterium
CATATGCGCAAGACACGAATCTCGTTCCCGATAAAGTCGAATCGGCAAACAAGGATAAAAAAGAGGGGTGGATACCTAAATTGTCCTTGGGTCTTAATTATTCTCTAACGGCCACTAACAAAGTGATTGGTCAAAAAGATGGTGATACGACCACAATTGGTCTCAACCTCGACGCCGGATACAATTATTTTTCTAAATGGAATGAGTGGCGTAACTCTTTAAAGATTAAACAATCTTCGACCAAGACACCGACAATCCCTGTCTATGTAAAAAGCGCCGATGAGATGATTCTTGAGAGCATTTATCTCTACAACCTGCAGGATCCAAAGTGGCTTTCAGTTTTTGCATCAGTAAAATTAAACACACCTATTTTTGCAGGTCGAGATGCCCAGGCCGACCCATCGACCTATGTAGACACAGACGGCAATAACCTCGCCACGAATTCAACTGAATTTAAACTGACCGACGGCTTTAAACCCATGACTCTTAAAGAAGCAGTCGGTGGTCTCGCAAAAATTATCGACAAGAAAACTCATAAAATGGAAGCTCGATTGGGTTACGGTGCCCAGCAAATTTTTGCCGATGGTCAATTCTCTATTGATAAATCAGAAGGTGGTGTCATTACACTGAAGGCCCTCAACGACGTCAGACAGTCTGGTTTAGAGCTTGGATTTGATTACTTTATTCAACTCGACAAGAAAACCAATTTTGTTTTCAAAACTGAAGCACTTGTTCCTTTTGAAAATCAAGATAGCCAAAACCGAGATGCGTTGGAGCTAACGAATATCGACCTCACGGCAAAAATTACTACGAAGCTCTATGAACTTTTATCTCTTTCTTACGAGCATCGTCTTGTTAGGCAGCCACAGCTTCTTGATGCGACACAGACCACGGACCTTTTACTTCTTAATTTGAGTTACGATTTCTTTTCTGGCGATGAAAAGAAAAAAGCTGAATAATTAAATAAAGTATTATGTTTCAATGTAGTGAGCTTGGGAGAATGAAACTCTCCCAAGTTTATAAGTGAACACCATCTTTTCTCTGGGCCATTAGTACTTTTATTCGACGGCTTTTAGGACATACACTGGGTCGACCCAGTACTTTTGCTCCCAAACTTTCGTAGGCCAAAAACTGTTGATCTCCATTGCTTTCACTCTCTTTGTAAATCCACTTCTTAGAAGCATCAAACTCAATATGGGGCTCCGCGAGGCTTTCTACTGGCCATTCTCTTTGAGCTGCGAATCGCGGCGAAATCGAAAGGATCCCGTAAAGCAAATCAGAACCTTGCCCTAAATCATTCATCAATGAAAACACCAAAGGCAGCACCTTCTCTGTTTTCTGCCCGCGACTCCACAATTCGTTGATAGAAATTCCAGATAAATCTGCATCAAGGCACCAAAATTTCCTAATAAGAGAGTCGTTGACCAAGGACTTTTTAATCTGAAATTGTGCCCCACCAATTCGCTCACCATTCTCACTGATGTTAATCTGAATGATATGATTAGGGCCGAAATGCTTTTTCTCTAGCATTTTGTAGTAGGCATCTTTTGAATTTTCAGATGACCCGATGTCACTTTGATCGCACTCAAGATTTATGAGCATCATTACCCCATGGTTCCCGGTCCTTCTCTGGGCAAAAGGACTCCATTAACCTATATAAGATATATCGCAAAATAGCTGCCTATCTTTAAGACCTTCTAAACTATTCAATACGGCGCCCAAATGCGGAAAAACGCAATTTGGGCCCAACCAAGTAATTTATCCAAGCAAACCCGCTCCTATATATAAGCCATGGTGGTACACATATTGCCCTTATAGGCCAACAAATCTTATTTGGGAGAAATTATGTTCAGGCAGCTGCTTGTGTGGTCCTTACTTTTGTCATTTTTTATGATTGGTTGCGAGGGAGATGGTCTCGGTTGTTCCGAAAAAAAGAGCGATTCAACTCCAAAATTCCAACTACAGCTGGGTGCTCTAGGCGAAACGACCTATGAAAATCAACTCCCAAAAAATGAGAACACCCATGTCCTCGAAATAGATGAAACCATAGAGTTTTTGTCCGATGATGGCCAAGCATTAATTAGACACTCCGATGCCCGCGATATTCAAGAGGGCGATATTGTCATTGCCAATGAAGATCAAGGGTATCTACTTAGGGTGAAGGAAATCGTCGATTTGACGGCCACTGAAACGGAAGTTGTATTTCAGCAGGCTCGAATTGCCGACATTGTTGGTAGTGACACTGGATCTTTTAGCTTTGAGACAACACCACTTTTCAAAAAAGATGATCCCGAAGACGTTACTGAAGAAATGAGTTTTAATCTCGACGATCAAGGTCGTCTTCTCATAGAAGATCTTGAACTCTTTAATATCGAAGTTAATCAAGAGCGCAGGATCGTTCGCAGTAGAAGTAATATTATGGGTCAATCGCGACCTAATTTTCGCAGACAAGGTGTCCACTTCAATGCTGGTGCCGCTGGAAATTACTCTGCCACAATCAATAGCGCTGAAATTCAGATTATTCCGACAATTCGCTCACAGAGTGACTGGAGTCGAGGGCGTTTAGAAGAGTCTCACACTCGTCTCGATACTTTAGTTAAATACCGAGTGGACATTAGCTTCAAGACCTCAGGTGCTCTCAGTTTTAATGCTCTTATAAAAAACTTTTTACCCAAAAAGAAAATTCCCATTCGAATACCTGGAGCGGTACCCGTTTATCTCGACATCGAACTAGCGATTCCTGCGGGAGTCAGTGTGAATACTGAAAATGAAGGTACCACTCGAATTGTCTATGAAGCGGATTACGAGTTCTATTCGATGATGCTCTACAATAGAGGCGAGGGAATAAAAGTCGATAAAAACCAAAACGTCAGGGTTCTCAGACAAGAACTTATCTCCCAAGAAACAAGTAATAAGGTCAATGCCGAACTCTTTTTACAACCGAAGATCGTAACCCGTCTTTATCGAGTTCTCGGACCTTACGCCTATCTTCGTCCTTATATCAAAGGAGATCTCGATTGGCCTTCTGAAGAACTTAGCGATGACCTCTTTGTAGGCATCACTGGGGGCGTCGGTCTCGAAGTTTCCGAACCTATTTTGACATCAGAAATTCTCAATTTTGATTCTGGAAAGATTTTTGAATTCCAAAAGTCGTTTGATATCGATGGCGCAGGTCGAAGAAGCGAGAATCGAGGTGAAATTGCCTACGATGCAAGGGAGGAAATTGACCTCACTCTTTTGACAAATGAAGGTTTTGTCTTGCTCGATCTTAAGGCCAGTGCAGACAATTCAGAGGTCTTGCGCTTTGAAATGATCGAATTCGCAAAAAACCACCTTATCGTTCCTTCCGATAATTTTTATTACGATGGCAGGCTTTATTTTTATCCCCTGAGCAAAGAGGCTCGAGACCAATTCTCTTATAAGGTCATTAGTCCCTCTGGAGAGACAAAAGACCTTTCCGTAGAAGTTCAATTGTCGCAAGATGTTCTCGATAGTGTGAGCCAAGAACGCTTTGGTTTGACAACAAATTCCCATGAGGTCGCATCATCTTCTCCCGAAAGTTTCGCAGACCAAGTTCCTCGAGTTTCGGTGGGACTCGGAGGTCATCGCATGGCGACAGCGGATTGCTACACTCCCACACCAAACGACAGTTACGATTCATTGAACCCCATGGGTGGTATCAGAAGCGACTTTTGCGAAATCCTTGATGAAGATGAAATTAACGGTCCGAGCTACTTTTTAAATGGCGAGCGTGATCAGTTTAGGCAAGATGTCAGTCTACGGTTTAGCAATCTTCTCACACTTGAAGAGGGATACTTTCAAAGATCCGCTATTTTAGATCTACAAAATGATGTATTTGAAACGAGAGTCATCTCTAACACAGAAGTTGGAGTTCTGAACCGACTTCGGCAAAGTGGGTTTCTTGCAAGCTTCGATAAAGATGCCTGCATTCCGCGAATGAAATTTGAGGGTATTGAGTCTGCAGAGAATCCACAAGTCAAAATTTCTCTGGAGACCTGCGAAAATCAGTACGATATTCCGCAGACCATTGTTCACAACTTAACAGGTTCCAATTCTATAACTGAACCCTCAAATGAAATTACACTCGAAACCTATTACCTCACCAGCTGGATCTTTTGGGGCTATGACTCAATGACCAACTATAGTCGTGAGGGTGAGGTCGAACTTTGTGTTTACTTTCCATTTGATCACAAAGAAGAACGCATTTTCATCAGTCCAAATTGCCCTTCATCAAGAGAGATTTCTGTAAGTGAAGAGTGGAGTAAAGACGAACTCCCAAGGTACCTTCTGCCTCAGTTCAAAATTAAAGTGACTGAAGAAATACAATACAATGATTATGAGCGAAAAGTGATTAAGCCAGTAATCAAAGTGATACCCATCAATTGGAACTCTTCGCGTCCTAACCACGCAATCAACACCGAAAGTTGGGAATCACCTATTTAAGGATCTTTTCTTTTAGATCTGAATCTTTCGGAATACCCAGGCCAGAGAGAATGTTTTCGACCTCATCTGGCCCTACTTTGTGAAAGTGCTTTGAAAAAACACCGACTAAAAAAGCAGTCTCTTTGGAATTTTCACTCATGATCATAAAACGATTCTGACTCATTGGTTCTAATGTTTTGATAACTAAATCTTTATCGGCCTTTTCGAGAGTTGTCAGCTGAATGGTCTGGCAAGTCATTGCCATATCCTGACAAAGAGTCTCAGCTTCTTTCAACTTCTGTTTGGCATTTTCACCGGTGTAGTTGTCGAGTATGATGACCTGACGAGTCCCTTCTTTTTTAAAATGAGAGACTTCAAACTCAGAAATATTTTCAGTCGTATAGGCTTGTTTACGATAGATGTAGATCCCTTCATGGGGATTGGTACATGAAGATAAAATGAGTATTCCGATCAACAAAACAATAAAACGCATAAACTTACTCCAGAAATGACACACTCATTTTCTCGTTCTTTTTCTTTTAGGTCAAAAAAAGCTGTGAGAGAATCGAATCTACAGAGTATATTCAGTAAGGAACTATACGAAAGTCAGTGGAGTATTGGACATGGATTCTTGGCAGGACCTCTTTAAAATCGTAAATGATATCTGGAAATTCAAGATTGTGACTCTTCCAGAAGGAGAAGTCACCACTGGTTCCATAGTCATAAGTCTTCTTATCTTTATCGCTGGATTGATGATATCGCGAATGTTTAGTCGAAGGATTTCTAAGCTCATCGACAAACATTTTGATATTGAAAAGAGTGTAGTTTTTATTCTTGAAACTCTTTCGTTCTACGTTCTGTTGGTTATCTCGTTATTTTTTGCACTCCGATTTGCCCATATCCCTTTGACTATATTTACGGTTATCGGTGGTGCAGTGGCCATCGGGGTTGGTTTTGGTTCACAAAATTTAGTGAATAATTTTCTCAGCGGTTTGATCATGATGTTCGAGCAACCTGTTAAAGTGGGTGACTTTGTCGAGGTCGATAATACCTATGGCGAAGTTGAAGAGATTGGTTTTAGAAGCACAAATATACGCACAGTTGGAAATCATCATATTATCGTACCCAATAGCTCCTTTCTCGAAAAAAATGTGCTCAATTGGACTCGCAAAGACAATCAAATTGTCATTAAAATTACCGTCGGTGTTGCCTATGGCTCCGATACTGAGAAGGTCAAAGAGGGCCTCATAGAGGCCGTTAAGGCCCATCCACGAGTTCTGCAAGGCAAAGAAATCATGGTTTATTTTGAGGAGTTTGCCGACAATTCTCTAAATTTTGAAGTCGTATTTTGGTCCCGAGTTTATAAACTAAAGGATCAGAAGAAAATTTCTTCTGATATTCGTTTTTCGATCGATAAGATATTTCGAGAAAAAGGGATCGTCATCGCCTTTCCTCAGCGAGACCTTCACGTGGACTTTACTTCTCCACTGCGCATCGAAAAGTAAAATTAGGGCTCTACTAACTCGGCAGCCATCTGTCCGGCCCGTAGAGACCCTTGAATAGAAGGACTGGTTGCCCAATCTCCTGTCATAATTAGGTCTGACTCATCCAATTTTGTAGCCCCTTGAAACCGCGGATGATCGGGCAATGCATGCTTTATTGGATACTCTTTTAGAAGTTCAAATTTCGAAGATTCGGGGCCAAACCACTCCTTGAGCTGAGCATTAATCTCACTGGGTTTGGGATCTAAAGACAAACAATTCACCGAAAAGAGATCATCATCCATTGACGAATAAGAGGCTTGCACGGCTGAGAGACAGGCCACATGATTTATAGGCCCCTTACCTGATGCATTTAGGTAAAGATATTTCTTGGCCGCCTTTAATCCTTTAGGGGCCTTAAAGTAAACGGTCAAGACTCCTCGACTGCCAATGTCGTCTTCTTTAATCTTGGTCAAACGCACCACTTCGGTATTTGGGAGGGCGAGAATGACCTGATCAAAAGCATTGCGGCCGTTTGCTGTTATGACGGCTTTTGATTCAACTTCTTGGACAGGAGTTTTCAAATGCACCTTTGTTTTTTTAAAGGTTTTTTGAATCTGTTTTGGTAGTGCTCCCATTCCGTCTCGAGGTAGACTCGCTAAAGAGCTCGAAAACATCTTGAATAGAAATTTAAAAAAATGCGCTGGCGACTCTAATTCTTTATTTAAATAAATTCCCGAAAAAAAGGGTTTAAAAAATTCATTAATAAATTCATTACTAAATCCAAAGCTCTCAAGAAATTCAGCACTAGTTTGCTTTTCTTCAGTATTATTTTTCATTTCAATGTCGTCATCTAAGGCTAAACAATAGTTCCTTAGGCTCAGTACTTTCATCTTGTCCGATAGTTTTCCGACACCAGAAAAAAGCGTAGAAAATAAGCTCAAAGGTTCTCGCAATGGGTCGGATACTAATTTTTGACCTTGAGACTTTAGAATAATTGCCCCAGGCCTAAAACTCTTCAAACTCAATCGTTGGTAATCAAAATACTCAGAACCTAGGGGGTAAGAGGGAAGAAACACTTGAAAACCGCGATCCAGCATAAAAGCTCCGACACGATCTGTGGTGACTCTTCCCCCGACACGATCTTGAGCCTCAAAAATTTCAACATGGTGACCCTTTTTTTCAAGTTCAAGGGCAGCAACTAGCCCAGATAATCCCGCACCAACAATACCTATAGATTTAGCCATGGACTCCTCTTCGTAAGACTTTTATACCAAAGCTTAGTACTCAAGAAAAGGGAGATTTGGGCCATAAGTACTTATTTATACTTAATTAATGCACTTCTCTAATTCACCAATTGGAACTTCATCTCCCAAAGAGCGTTGAAACCGCGGCACGAGCACTGAAAGTGTATTTCTCGATTCACAGAGCACCATGCGTCGCCAATCCTTGGACCGAGGATAAAAAAGTTCCGCGAATCTGTTTTTTACAGCTTTTTGTAAATAAGAATCCTCATAACCAAATTGATATCCTTGATTCTCCTTGATGATACGATTCATGGTCGAAATTCGGTGCTTTAATGATTCGCCAAGAGTTCCAAATTCTAATGTCGCGGAATAAACCCGTTTTTTAGGAAAAGCTAAATAGGTGTAGTCCACAAAGTCACCTAAAGCCGTGTAGGCAGAATTAGGAGTTAAGAAGAATCCATCGAACATTTTCTTGTAGTCTTTTAATTTTTCTTCTGTGAGATAAGCTGGTTTCATGTATTGCAACTGTGTTTTTCCAAGTCCCGTGTGTAAGTCAAACACCATTAGAGACTCGTAATTCTTTGCGAGAGTATTTAATTTTTTAACTAAGTAAGTAACTTGTGGTTCTTTCTTCTGTCCTCCGAAATAAATTCCTTTATTATGTTCATACTGTCCCCCAGCAAATATCTCTCCGACAGAAACCGAACCAAATACTGACTGCCAGAGTAATTTCAGAAAAGAAAGGACTGGCCAATTCAAAGAATCTACTGATGTCTGGGGGTTCAATACCGAATAGAAATCGGCATAGGCGGGCCGTTTTATTTCGTATTGATCCTCTTTGACTGGGTAATTTCGATTGAGGTCGACATTGTTTTCAGTCGGTCTGCGCATGTATTTCATACCAAAAGGATTCAAACTGTGGACTATGAGAATTCCTAAGGAATCGTTCTTCTGACTCTGCAAAAGCTGAGGTAGAAAGTCTTTGAGAAATAACTCTTGAAAGGCAGCCCCCACAAATGCTTCCGCTCCGTGGGTTCCACTGACTATAACCAAAAGGCCCTTCTCCTCCTTACGCGGTGGAATATAAATACTATCAACGGTAAGATCGCCATCTCCATATATGGGGCTCGGCACAAGGAACCGATCGATCTTCGCCTCTTTGATTTCTAAAGCCAATTTATTGATATGCTGCAGAAAACGCCCCCGGGACTCCTCATAACTCTTTGGGAAATAGGCTAATTCACCCGAATAGAGATCGGAGAACGAAGGACTGACGATGAGTTTTTTCAAATCCTCGTGGGCTTGAACCTCGCCTATAAAGACTTCTTCATCAAAGGGCTTTAGATCCTTCTCGGCCCCATGTGTGACCCTAAAAAAGAGAATCAAAGTACTGAGTACAAATAAGAGTCTAAGCCTGCGCTGCAAAATCAAAACGTTCCCCTTTGCGAGTCATCATGTATTTAACCCGTGTACCACAAAATATTGGACTTATAAAAGACATCTATAATAAGGTCATTAGTATGAATAGAGATCTCAATGTGTGGCTTGATAATTACTCTCAAGACCACCAAAACAAAGTCAATCAGCGGATTCATTTTATATGTGTACCAACCATCTTTTTATCGGTCTTTGGACTCCTCTGGGTCATTCCTGCACCAGATATTCATGGCCTCGAACTGAAATGGACATACGCTCTTGTACTTGGTGGTACGGTCTTTTACCTATTGTTGAGTTTCTTCTACGCAAGCCTCATGCTCGGTCTATCGGCTCTGATTTGTTGGCTATTGTATTACATGGAAGAAAGTACCAATTTGCCCATTCTATGGATTTTTGCGACTCTCTTTGTGGTCGCCTGGATTGGTCAATTTTATGGTCATAAGGTCGAAGGAAAGAAACCCTCGTTCTTTACCGATTTGACATACCTTTTTATTGGACCGATTTGGACCATGGATAAATTGTTTCGCAAGCGCAACTAAAATCCCATAAGCTCAAAGATTCTGTCGATGAGAAAGCGCAATTAATTTTCTCTCAATTGACTAAGGTCTGAGTCCACTAGCTCTTCTCAATATCCTTGGGTAATATTTAAGAAGGGTATTTATATGGCGGAATGGCAGTTTAATTTTCCAAAAGAACAGTATGGCTTTTCACCGGAAGCTCTTAAGGAGCTTGAACAGAGGGAAGAGATCAAACTACCCATTGAATTTGTCAATTTCATTTCAAAATATCACGGTTGTCGACCCGAACCTAATTTCTACAAACTCAATTACATCCTTTTATGTAATCAATCCCCTCTAAAAGCCAAAAATCATATGCTCTCGGCAAAAGAGTTTCTGCGATCTCAACTTTCAAAAAAGAAAAATTGGTTAAATCAGTTTAACAATACCAAGTTAGTACCATTTGCCCATAATCACTCAAGCGGTTACTATTGCCTCGATTTCACTAAAAGCCCCGAAAATCCCACCGTCTGCTTATTGGTTTATGCCGATCTCGAAGACACCGATGAACCCATTTTTCAATTCGACAAACCGATTCATTTTAACTCTTTTATTGATTGGTTGTTCCTAGAAGATCAAATAGAAGTGACACACTCACGATAACTTCGATCACTTTAATAACTAAGCATTGCGCCACCAAGGGGAATAAAGAATGAAGCTAATGTATTTTCTCAAAATAACGATCCTTATTTCTATTGGCCTCTCTTCGGCTTTTGCTTTGAACGAAGATGTCGTCTATGAGCAAGTTATCGAGCAAATCGAGGGTAAAAAGCAATGCGTTGACGAACAAAATGATTCCTCGGATTTCTGGAAGCTTCGAAAAGTAAAAGGGGTCTTCAATGCTCTTGCTGGCGATAATTCCCCCTATTGGGTTCGTTACAGCAAGTTTGGCTGTAAACTCGGAAAAAAAGGGAGTCTTGTCGTTGCCCCGGGGAGAAGCGAGTCTTCAGCCGAATACTACGAAACAGCTCTCGACTATATCAACCTTGGATATTCTCCCGTCTATGTCATCGATCATAGAGGACAGGGATTTTCACCAAGACTTATAGAGAATAAACACAAAGGTCACGTCCACTATTTCGAAGAGTTTATCGATGATTTCGAGTTAATCACAGACGAAGTCATCGCAGAAGTTCAAGCTCAAGCGCAAGACCTGGGCAAGAAAAGGCAAAAAATGTTTTTAACGACCAACTCGATGGGTGGTGGCATAGCCGTAGCCTACCTCGAAAGAGTCGGCGAAAAAAATCCTTTTGAAAAAGTAGTGATTCTCGGTTCTATGATAAAGGTCAATTATGCAAGCTTCGTAAAGGGTAAAGCTTTAAAGACTGCGCTCATTCTCTTTGGCGAACCCTTTGGTTATCTCAGAGCAAATTTCAATTGTTTAATCGGAAAGTGTGAAGATTTTGCCACCGAAACATTTGCTGAATTTGATCGAAACTCAAGAGTTTTTAAAGAGAATGAAATTTCGATGATGACCCACTCTAAAAATCGATACGAATTGAGAAATTACCTCTGGGATAAGGATTGGAAAGCTTATTTCGGTCCCGAATCCTACGGTGAAAATGAAAACTGGGAAAACTTAGTTCTCGGCGGAGCCACTAATCAATTTTCTCGTTCAACTCTAGCAATCAACTTGCGAATGAGGCGAGCTAAAAATATTCGCAAAATGAGTGACGTCCCTCTTATGATTATGACCGGAGAAAAGGACTTTCGAGCCTACCGAGAGAATTTTGATGGGACAACTGACCTATCACCACACAGTGATTTTTGCAAAAAAGTAAATCGAGTTCGAGGAACCAATCAATGTCGGTTTGTCGAAATCAAAAAGTCTTTTCATGAGATTTATAAAGAAAGCGATATCTATCGCGACTACGCATTCAAGACGATCGATGCGTTTTTTATGGACAAAGATACTGGTGATAAAAGTCAGGGCCTCAACTAGTTAAAGGAATGTACCATACCTAGTCTTTACTCTGGACTTTTCTATTATTTCCAAAATTAATTCTTAAAACGCAAAGTTTTTACAATTTCAATACAGTTGCCTAGTAGCCGAGCACTTTGCTTGTCCTTTAAATTTAAGTTTATAGCAAAAAGGAGAGCACTATGGGCCGATTTCTAGTCGTAATATTAGCAATATTCTTTTCGATAGGTACACTGCAAGCAGAAACGTTCGAAGACTTGGGATATGATCTTCCAGACGAAACAGAAGTTTTTGACATTCCCCATCCCGATGATGTGAAAGCGGCTCAAAAAGAAATCGAAAAACTCTTCCCCTTAAGAAATGTCAAAGTTTCTAAGATGCAAACCCCAACAATTCTCGCTAAATACTCCCATATTTATCCAAGCCAAGTGATCCCCAATGATCTATTAGAAGATGCCCTCGTGTTTTTTGACATGAACAAGTCAGGCTTTACCAATCAAAATTACATTACTATTGTAGATTTTGAAAAACACTCGTGGAAAAAGCGCCTTTTCATTATTGATATGAAATCCGGAGAAGTTCTTTCTAAGCACATGGGGCACGGGTCAGGTGGGGATCGTGATAACGACGGTTATGTTGAACGACTCAGCAATATAAACAACTCGCACATGAGTTCAGAGGGCTTCTATCGGGTCGCTGAATCATACTATGGTAAATACGGTTATTCCGCACGCCTTGATGGACTTTCTGATACCAACAGTCGCGCACGGGCAAGAGCCATTGTCATGCATGGAGCAAATTACATTCTTGATCAGAATGTAAAGCAAGGGAGAAGCTGGGGTTGCATCACGATCTCATTCAACAGAAAAAATGAGATTGTTGATATGCTCCGAGGTGGTAGTCTTCTCTACGCCGCTAAATCAAAAGAGTAATAAATCTCACTGAGATTTTATCTGATATAAATTCACTCTACCCCTCAATGGCCCATTGAGGGGTATTTTTTTTGCAAATAAAGACTCCAAAAGATGAACTCGAAAAAATGTGGATTTTTATGTATTATCTTAAACCTCTAATCTCAGCACTCTTTATTCTAATTGTTCTGGTCGCTCCTGGTCGGGCCCAAGAAACCTGTGGCAACCACTTTTTGCAGCTCTCATGGCCGATTCCCGGGCCTATAGAGACCCTTTCTGAGGTACAAAGTTTAATCCACGAAAACTATCGATTTACCGTGGTTCGAGCTCAAGACCGACTCTTTTTTGTCGTCGAAAAAGACGGGACCTATTGGAAACATCAGGCGATTCCAGAATCGATTCTCAAGAACGAGAACCTCAAGATCATCCTCAATGACAAATTTGGAATTCCTAGTATCGTCGGTCGAATTCCCCTTAAGAACATCCCCCGTCACGTTCAAGAAAATGGCTATATCAACGGATTTCTCGGCCTCTTTACCAAACAACCGAGTCTACTGACTCTTCCGCGGATGATCATAGAGACTCGTCCTCGAATTCCCGTGAGCTATAATGAAGTCCTCAATGCTATGAAAGAAAACCCATATGACCTAGAAAATCTAGAACATATCCCAGTGCGCATGTGGAGCTTTGTAAGAAATCGAATTCTTGGAAGCCTCATCCCCGGCTTTATTGTGGGCCAGAGATCCATTGAAATTATGCAGGTGACTGATGATTACTCAGTCTTGCCAGAAGCCAAACCCATTCACCCCATGGGAATTGGTATGGAGGGAGTGATTCGCACCCAACCGACAAAATATAGTGGTATCTTTCGCGGTGGAGAATTTCTCGTGCTTTCAAGATTCTCAATTAGCCAAGACAACGTCGGTCTCTACTGGCGAGACATTTTTGGTCGCTATCACAGGCAACAACGATCGGTGGCTCTTGCCATTAAAGTGTTCGACACTATGGATAGGGATAGAAAAGTCATCACAGGTAACTCTGTATTTCAAAACGATCTCAATGGTGAAGTCATTAAAAACTACGTTGATGGCGTAATGACAAACCAGCCTCAACTCAGTTTTTCGGCCATGTTTAAGAATATCGGACTTTCAGGGCGCACCTATGAATTTTTCACTCTAATTGGAGTAGCCATGGGATCATTTTCTAACCCTCAAGACCAACGCTCTGCTAGCGATGATGATCAGGACTCGAATCCCATAAATCCACAAATTCGCCCTATTCATCAGCTCACCGAACTCGGTGAAGAACACCCGTCTCAGGTGAAAACGCCAAAATGGATAAAAATTCAACATCGGTCTACGGGCGAAGTCATTCACGAGGGTGATTTTCGATTGGAACTCTCACTCTATATCGATGCCAATGGATCTCTCATCTACGACATATTTTTAGGCGATGAACTCGATACTGAGGGCGAAATTATTTGGGACTACGCTGGCGAAATGGAATACACCAACTGGATTCTCTCGGAAGGCGTTGATAAAAAGTATCGAAGTCTCCACTCGGCATTGAGAAGTCGATTCACGGGAGAAATTATCAACCCTTCAACCGTACCTAAACCCGTTCGAGTCGATGGGAATCAAGAGCGGCTCTAATATCTAGAGTCAGTTAAAGGACGGAGTATTTAAAAAAATCGCTTCACAACTAAAACGCTCGACTCCTGAAAACGAAGAGCGGTGAACCATCTCGTAGATTTCATCGAAATCAAGATACTTATTGGTTCCGTTGGGATGGGTCCCATCGGTTCCTTTACCAGCGGCGAACCACACTAAATCAGGTCCGGTTTCATCGAGCCACTCACCCATTAGAATTGTGTCGACTCTGTCATAGTAGAGTCGATATCTCCAGGTTTCTTTCTTAAGATTATTTAGGTCCGCAACCCAATCACCTGTAAATCCATTCGAACCACTTAAGGAGATTTCAGAGAGTGAATAAACTGTCGTTTCAATATCAATGTAGCCCACTGCATCTCGGTGCAAACCCTTTACAAAAGATGCTGGCTCCTGGCCGATTATTTCTCTCTTGTAAGCGACGGCTGTTCTGTTAAATAGCTGGTGGCTCATATCATCGTCGAAGAAAAAATATTTTTGGTGAGCTCCAAGAAGGGCGCGAACGGCAATATCGAGTACTGCCGGATCGGGCTTATTAGTTCCCCGCTTCTGCCTTTTTTTCGTGGGTTGACCCAACTGCGCATATTTCTCCACAAAAAAGTACATAGCTGAAGCCAAGTTTTTTAAATCAGCAGCGTCGAACTCCAACTCAATTCCATCGGCATTTCTGACATTCACACTTTCTTTGGGTTCCGGCAAACACACACCAGCAGCCCGAGCCCCGTTACAAAAACCCTCCCAAAAGCTAGGCCGTGGGTCGCGCAAAGTGCCTCGCTCTTCAAGCTCTATTCGAGAAGCTGGAAAATCATATCGACCATTTTTAATATCTAATTTTTCAACTGCGGAAAGGTCGTTGAGTTCATCCATTGTAAGACCGAGCAAATATTCTTTGATGCGCTCAGGATTCGCCGTACCCAGTTCTTCTGGTATCAGCTTAGTTGGTCGCAGACCAATAAATGGCAAAACCTTGTCAAAGCTCTCAGGAAGGGAATTCGTACGCCACCGCCGAGCAATTCCGTTAAGCGCCATTGGGTTGTAGTTACCCGCCCAAGGAGCTTGCTCAGGGCTTGGATAGAACTGATCAGGTCCCGTTCGCCATTTGGCAAAACGAGCCAAAACATCTTCATCGAGTTCATTCATGAGAGCTGCTGACTCGAGCCACCGCATTTGAGAAAGGAATTTCTTCCGAAGCTCATAACCTTCAATACTCGTTACACCGGGAGCGTCATGGGGCTCCCAGGAGGTCTCCTGAGCCAAGGGACTTATTAATGGGAGTGAAATGAGAAAAAAAACAAGAACCACTTTTTTCATAACAACTTTCTCTTTTGAAAACCAACTACTGCTGACTTTGGATGTGTACCCACATTCGATCGCGGGCGTAATCCACTTGTCCTCGACCTAATACCTCCCGATCAGTCTCATAGATGAAATATCTATCTAAAGGAATTCTCATCCAAGCTCGCTCAAATAGACTGAGCAGTTCATCGTTCAAACCTGTACCCGAAATTCGATTAATACTCCCTCGAGGGTAAAGGAGATCAAATACCTTAACTTGCGCCAGCTCGATCAATCGCTCCGAAAGAATTTCAGCCTCACGCTGCTCACCCGCTTTAGTTGCGGCCTCGTAGTCCGCGGTGAGTTCAATTATCGACTCTTTCCTGCGACTGAGAGCAGCGTGGATTCCCTCAAACATGAGATCTGAAGTTTCCTTTTCAACTTGTAGGAGTTCACTCTCTGAAAGCTCTTTCTCATCAATTTTACCCTGGGCCATAATAATCAGGCCCGATTTTATCCCCTCAGAATAGGCATAGAGAACTCTTTCGATATAATCTTTATGAGTCGGTAAATAAGATGGAACCATAAAATTGTTGGTATTAAGCCCCGATGGCTCGGCAATCGACTTATGGTCTTCCAAAAATTCTAATTCCGTAGAATTCATTTCATCCAAAAAACGAGCCCGTGGAAATTTTAACTGACGATTGGCCTCTCGAGCCGCTTCAATTCTTAATTTTTGCGCAGACCCCTTGAATCCACCTGCTTTAAGAAGGGCCAGTTCTTGCTCGTACAATTTTCTCCAGCGTTTAAAGTGACCAAACTCGTGAACGAGTCCAGAAGTGACCATCGGTTGCGATAGGTTAATCCCAATGATGGGGCGTCCTTTTTCGTCGACTCTAAAATAAGCCGCCCCATGGGCTCCTTCTAAGGATTCTCCCGTCAAGCTGTGAACTAATTCAGTTTGCCGAAGTTCACCGTTGTATTCATTAAGGGCCTCAATTATTTCGTTAATAAGAGCAAAACCGCGATCAGATTTTGCAGTTTCGCGGCCAATATATCGGTACTTAGCAACCTCTACTTTGTCATAGGGGCCATTGACCTGGGATTCAACAACCCTTCGTTGCTTACCAACTAAGGCTTTCTTTGTTACAAGTTCAACGAGTTCGGGTTGCCCAGGAGGCAGTCTCCGTTCTTTCTGCTCCTTTTGCGTAAGACCGGCACCAGGTCGAAAGAATCGCTCAATAAAATCGCTCATATTGGTAAAATAGAACTTGGAATTCTTTAGGCTTTCAACAAATTGAATAAGCGTCTCTTTGTAAGGTTCAAAATCGATTTCGCCATCGCCGAATTTTCGATTAAGTGACATAAAGGAACTGTGCTCAAAATTGAAAAAAGGCATAACTTCTCTTTGTAATCGAGCCATTTCTTTTGCCTGATACTGCAAGCTAAGAAGGTTAACTTCGTTTTGAGTGGTCAAGGCCTGGTGGGTTTGGCTCAATTGTTGTAAGAATTCACGTAAATAAGTTTGCTTAGTTAGGCCCATGTGTGAAATATATTGGAAAGGTACGATCAAAGATTCGTCAGCCTTTACCTCGTCGCTGGGTGTATCGTACAAGGGACCACCCACGATATAGGTTCCGTTCTGCGACGTATTGGTCGACGCACTTCCTACATTAGCTCCACGTATGAGTATCGACGCATCTCCGGCATCGACTCGCCCATCGGGAAAGAAACATACAAAAATTCTCCAGTCATTAGCACGTGTCCCCCACCGATAAACACCTTCAGGACTCAACTCGACTTGATTTGCTAGGGCGAATTGAACAAATCCCTGAACAATATAGTCGCGAGGATTATTGCGAACTAATTCCACAACGTCAGCTGTTTCGGCTTGATTCAGGTTGACCATAATGTTCACGCCATTACCACCTGATTCATCTTTAATTTTGGCAACATATCCTTGAGGATAGTCAAAAAATTCCTGATAACCTTGGCTCGGATCTAAAGTCGCCGGTGGTTTAGCAACAAGATCAGGGTTACCCACCTTTATCTGCGCCAATTTTGAAGTCATATCGAAGAGACCCTTATCGTCCACAATTCTTCCCAGTACATTAGAGAGAAAAACCTTGCGATTAACTACAGCTTCAGCAAGGCTGCCAGCAGGTTCATTCGGGCGATTCGGGTCAATTCCAATTTGATCGAGATACTGGGAGAGCATGGGTTTGCCACTATCATCTCTGTATACGTCGACGATGTAGTCTTCATCGTCTCCTTCGGCATTTTTTCTTTTTTCAGTTTTATAGAGATAGGTCTTTGCGCCTTCAAGTTCAAGACCTAACTCTCTATTGAGGCGTTCGTTGACTTCTTGATTAGAAGGTATGACCAAACCGATTCCATCTTCGTCATTTTGCATGATGAAAGACTCTTCCGCACGAGAATAAATACCAGTGACTTTGGGGTGGTCATTTTCAGCACCCGTGTTGAGCCTAAGAAAACCATCTCTATCGACATAGAGGTCTTTTCCGTCAACTAATGGCATTCCTGTCAAATAAGAAATCATAGCGACATCGGGATGGGCTCCATTGCCAGATCCGGGTCCAACAATAACCGAGATACCATCGCTTTGATTGGTCCAATAGAGACCGCTCTCGTCTATAACCTTCCGAAGAATTTCGAAGGTGCGATCTTTTCGCATAAACCGTCTAACGGTTTCAAACTGTTTCGGGTCATTAATTCTGAGGCCTTCAATTAATTGAATCAAATTTGAAAGACCACTGGGGGTTCCCATATTAAATTCAAAGAACTGCGCAAGTTCTTCTTCGAGCTTTCCGAGCGCGACGTCAACGCCGGTAACAGGCAGAAATGGATACTCTTCCATATTGGGGTGGATGAGTTTGTCTACCATATAAATGGAGTTGTTTAGCGTCTCAAGATACTCTTTCTTTTCGATTTCGGATAGACCTTCGAGTTCAAGGTCTTCGATCGTTGCATTTTCTCGGCTCGAATAAATTTGTAAGATTCTTCGAAACTCTTGCAAAACCGGACCGGTGGACTGAACGACTTTGTCATAGTGAGCTTTACGAATGGGCATAAAAGCCGATTGAACGGGTACATCGACGACCACATCATAATGACCGGTGACTTTATTCTTACGTCGAAAAGTCATCTCATTTCCACCGTGCCACTCCGTTAACATTTGATCGTAAGCCTGCTGTTCCTCTGGAGTTCGGGAGATCATTTCGTAAACTAAATCCGAGTACTGACTTCGAACTAATCCATCGGGGGTGAAGTAGGCATTTGAGGACGGCATGGTTACCATTTGATCATCACTATTGAACAGGCGAAGTTCGTTAAAGGAATGGACCTGACTCGAATAATAACGAGCGGCAAACTCGGAATCATAGTTGTAGTAAAAACCAGTAACGGAACCATTAAAATGGCTCTGGCATAGAGAAGCTCCGGCAGCGGAGTTCAAGTTCAATACAATGGCAGCGAATAAGAAAAAGTGTCCCAGTTTCAATATCATAATGCTTTGCGTTATATCTGAAGATGGACTGAGATTCAGCCCTGAGAAGGCCCCGATGTAAAGCTTTCACAGACTGGGGTTATCCCGCATTTTTGGTCCCCAAAACTGCATCATTTAGAAACATTCTTTACCCAGAATTTCATTTAATAGAATTTCGCTGAATGTGGGTCATAAAATGATTCAAAAATTATCAAGATTTTTTAACCGAATAATTAGTCTCCATTCTTTATAAACCACCGGAATAAGCCGATAAATTCATTAATGGTACGTTGGCGAAAACTTTATCAAATTTTAAACTTAATTCTCAGAGTGAGTGCGCTGTCGCTCTTTCTCGCAGCCTGTGCCGAACAACCCACAGGTGATATCGAAGACGTCGAAGAATTACCCATTGAAATTCCAACTCCTACGCCAACTCCTACGCCAACTCCTACGCCAACTCCTACGCCAACTCCTACGGTCGGTCTCACAACTCCAAATAATTCCTATGTAAATATCGACAACAATACCTCTTTCAATGTTCAAGGCACTTGTACCGATACCAGCGTTAACGTTTTGATCGAGGTCGATTCATTGGATTTCATCACACCTTGTAGTGGTGGAAGCTTTAGTCAAAATATAGACTTAAACACTCTTGGTGAAACAACTTGGACCCTCCAAGCAAGTCAAACCAACGCCTCCGGCACTGGGAGTGACAGCATCCAAGTTATAAAAGACGTAACACCACCAATAATGAGCTCGG
Organism: Bdellovibrionia bacterium; assembly: GCA_030424665.1. GTDB lineage: Bacteria > Bdellovibrionota > Bdellovibrionia > Bdellovibrionales > JAGQZY01 > JAUHWN01. Next base: position 19,205 of record JAUHWN010000048.1, read on the forward strand.
TCACGATGCACAACCCTTCGGCTGCTCTCGGTAACGATCCAACTCCTCAAATTCGACTTGCAGGTCAATTTGAGCTCGGACAAGTAAGCCTTTACTCAGATGCCGCTTGTAGCTCCGAAATTGTGAATGGAACTGCCACCTCCGATATAGAAATATTAGAGGCTAACCTCGTTGCCGATGGTGATTATGGCTTCTACGGTCAAGTCATCGATCCCGCCGGAAATCCTTCGGCCTGCCTCGGTTCTGCAGATTACCGGCTTGATACATTCGTCATGACTCCGACGACCCTGAGCTTGATTGATCCAGCCACCAGTCCAAACACTGATCCCACCCCTACGATTCGCATCTCTGGGATCGAGAGCGGAGACATAATTAGTCTATTCACATCCAGCAATTGTGCTGCAGGCTCAAAAGTCAGTTTTAGCCAAGCTATCTCCAATAGTATCGACCTTACAGTCGATGCCGGTGCTCTAAGCTCAGATGGCAGCTTCAACTTTTACGCCCAAGCCGAAGATGCGGCGGGAAATATCTCGGGCTGCTCAACAAACTTTGCTTCATATACCCTCGATACGTCTCCACCATCAGACATATCAAGTATTGCTATCATCGATCCGGTCAGTAGCCCATCTACAGATCTCAGTCCCACACTTCGCTTCCAGGGAGTACAAGCCGGTGACGAAATTTTCATCTATCTCGATTCACTTTGCACAAATCTTCATCAACAGGTCAGCGCGAGTGGAAGTCCCTTTGACTTTGAAATCAGCGAGCTCCCAACAGAGGGAAGCTATAATTTTTATGGAATTGCCCAAGATCCAGCGGGAAATCGCTCTGACTGCTCATCTGGTTCGGCCAATTACGTCGTCGACATTTCCGATCCAACATTAATAAGTGTCAGTATCGCATCTTCTGGGAGCTCAGCGATCGTGGGCCTTGGAGGAACTATTGAACTCCTTTTTACAAGTTCAGAACAACTCCAAACTCCCACGGTCTTCATCGCTGGAGCAGCGGCTACCGTAAATCAAATAAATGGTACAAATTTTTCCGCAACTCTAGTGGTGGATAATAGCCACGCCGATGGACCTGTTAGCTTTTCGATCGATTACAATGACCTTGTTGGCAATGCAGGAGTAACGGTAACCACAACAACGGATGCCTCCAGTCTCAATATTCAAAAAACCGACAATTCGCCGTCATTAAGTATTGCCGACCAAACAGAACAGGAACTAACAACTTTTTCGTATGATATTAATGATGCTAATACCGGCAATGACACCGACCTCGATGGCGATGCTCTCACATATTTATGCTACTACGATCAAGCAGTTGATGGTTTCGTCAATACAACAAACTCCTGTTCGTCTTTGTTTGGCTTTAGCCTCAATGCCGGGACCGGAGAAATTTCTTGGCCAATTAACTACAGTCAATCTGGAACCTACGAAATAAAAATCATCGCCGATGAAGGAGACATTTCTGAGGGTGAAATTTTTAGGATCGATGTGAGCAATAACAATCTTCCACCGATGCTAGCATCGCCGGGCAACCAATCGGTGACTCTCAACGATTTGATTCAAATAAATTTCAACGATCAAAACTCAGGAACCGATTACGACCTCGACGGAGATAGTCTCAATTACTCTTGTACATACGACTTTAATATCGATGGATCTGTGTCTTCTGGAAACAACTGTAGCGCTATCGCAGGTCTCAGTTTTAGTACATCGAGTGGCTTTTTTAATTGGTCGATTCAGTCTTCTAATCTAGGAACCTTTGAAATTAAGATCGAAGCCAACGATGGCGAAGACACCGGGTTTGCTATCTTTGTTGTCGATGTGATTATTGACAATTCAAAACTGCCTCAACTGTCAATGGTTGGCTCGGCAACGACAGCCTATGTGGCTTCACTGGGTGACGAAAATCAAGTCTTCCTAAAAAGTTCATTTCACTCAACTCGATCGGCAGGCGAAGTATTTACAATCACAACGGACCAAGGCGATCTCCTTGAGTGCACTAAAGGTTGTTATACGATTACTCCTATTGATGGTACAGCAGCGTGGGCGACGAAGTCCTATGCCAGTCAAATTCTAAGCACCTATCTCGGTCGTTATGCCGAAGCCAAAGTCGTCGTCGCAGCCTTCGACGATCCTGCTGACATCAGCATTAATCAAGTAGGAGTGACCCATGTGACAGATTCGATACCGGCAAATACAGTTCGAGAGTACGAATTCCCCCACAACGTTGGTGCCTTGTGGATCGAAAGTACCTCTGGTGAAGTTGCTGCCTATGTATCGACTCGCTCTGGTAGCAGCGGAAATTATGATCGAGATGGTCGTATTATCACAGCGGCCGACCTTGAGTCTTTGGCGTTCGTTAGTGGAACCGGAGGAACACCGACTGGTATCAGCTCCGTCGAAGACGGAGCCGTCGTTGATGTTTACCGAAACGATGGAAGTAATTTTGAGAACATCAACTTAGACATTGGAGATATTTATACCAATATTACTTCAAATGTCGCACAAAATGGAGCTGGCTCTGCAGTCGCCATCTACTCAAATAAAAAGGTAGTGGCAACTCAGCATGCCGATTCTGACGGAACGAATGCTTCTCCTAGCCTTCCGAGGTCCATGCTATCCACCCATTTTGTGAATCCCCTTGATGGCGACTATGTTTCACTGGCTTCGTTTCAAGAGGGTAAAGTTAAAGTGATCGACAACACCAATACTGTTATTAGCACTATTGACTTAACTAAAGATCCTGGTGCCCACGCACTCGCCCCTTATGCCATGTCCTACAACATTAGTAATATACCTGCCGGCACTCGTTTTGTGTGCACGGTACCCTGTTTAGGAATTTTAGAGGTTCTTTCCAACGACGATGAAACTCTAATGACTGGAACAATCAAGTCACCTTTTAGCAGTTACTCGCCAAGTTTTGCCAGTGGCAGTACGATTCCCGATCAATACACAGGTAATCATTCTGGAACTTGCAGTGAAGACAATGACTTCCCTGGTATCAACTGGGACAACCTCCCCTGGGGAGCGAAGTATGTCGCCGTTGTCGTAGAAGATCTCAACAACTTTAACTTTGTCCACCTCAATCTTGTTGATGTTCCTGTTGCCGATGGTTCAATTCCAGAAATAACCGCCGCCGCCGGTGCGGTAACGTTCCCGAGTGGAACTCCTGGGTTGAACTCCTTTGGAGAAAATGGATGGGAAGGACCATGCTTAAGTTCAGGAACTGGAAGTCACACCTATCGCTTCAATGTTTACGTTCTACAATCAGCTATAGGAGCGGCTGTCGACAATTTAAACTCTAGCCAGTTCGAAGCAGCATATTCAAATATCATCTTATCAAAGTCTAGTTTCACGGGATCTTTTTCCAATTAATTGCGAATATTTTTAACTTTTTGCGAAAACTCTAATTTTTTACAAAAACTAATCTAAGGTTTTAAAGCGTCGACAATTTAGTCACTAAAATTCAATTGATCCCCTGTGACGCCTTCTCAGTTGCAATTCACACGACTCTCGTAGAATCCGCTACTAGACCAGTTCCCACGGAATACCCTGAATTTTCAAAAGGGAATTCAAAGCAAATTTTCCAGTGCCGTTAAGGATTACATGGAAAACGCAAAAATATTTCTTGTTACAATTTGTATGGGTCTATCTATCAACCTTTTAGCTCCAGAAAGTTCTTTTGCACAGAATGCTACTCCAAACTATTGGAACTGCAAGAACAGAGTTGGAGGCGAATGGAACTTTGGACGTGTCCCTTCTGCCTGTGATGTTTCGCCTCTAACCGACGAAGATCTTCTTGCGGAAAATTATAATTCAGTTGTGTTTAAAGATGGAGAATCGCGATCGTCCGAACGCATGCGCTACATGAACGATCTCCAACCTTTTTTAAGAGATGTCGTCCTAGAGTATCTTGATCGTCGAAAACCCAATGCATCACAAACTGAACGAAGTGCCTTTGTATATGCCATTTACACTTTAGCTCATAGTGAGTCTTTTTGGAGTCATTACCGCGAAGCCACTGATCAAAAACTCAAAGTCACCCGAGGAGACTTTGGACACGGTCATGGTCTTTTTCAGGTTGATGATCGCTGGCACTACAATGCTGTCAAAAACGGAGAAGCCTGGAAACTACTCTTCAATATAGAATACGGACTCGATATTTACTTCAATGAATGGCAACGTGCCGCTAGCGCTTCATGTGTTTCAAGCCCTACAGATTGGCGCAGTCGAACTCGAGCGGCCTGGGCCGCATTTAATGGTGGTCCGAGAAAACTTTGCCGATGGACCAACCCCAATGACCGTTGGGCCCATAACGATAAAAATTTCTACGAAAAATTTCGCTCGCAACTTTGGGATCGATACATCGAAGATTATGACCAAGAATCTAAAGTGAACCTCAGTTGCCTCAGAGAAAATCGTAGCCTCCCTTGCAATGAAGTAGAACCTGGCCCCGTGGACCTCAGTGACAAGCAAATCATCACCGAGCAAGGACACCACTGTATACTGCAAGATGACAACCTATCGTGCATTCGACAGAGTAAGAACTTTACTTGTCTAGAGCGCTATATCGGAAAATCAACAAACAAGGCCTACCGAGCCTCTGAACTCGAATTAAGCGGTAAAACAAAAACATTATACAGCGAAAGTACATTGTGCCCTGATACAATTGACGGACTCTTCGCCGTTGGCTCAAGTGTCCAATTGGAAAAAAATATTAATTTCAGAAAGTCTGCCGGTGGCGAACTGATTCGAACCCTTGCGAGCGGCGCTGTACTCACCGTTCTAGACTATGAAGTCCAAGAATACGATATGGGTAAACGATGGTACAAAGTATACTTTAGAGGCGACAACGGTTTTATTTACGCTGGGACCGAAAGCACCTATTTAGATTGGGCACAAAAAGTTGACGAAGATCCACAATTTAAATGGATTGCAAAAATTGGAGACGAAGTCACCATCAGCAGTGAAGCTGGCATCAATCTTCGGTCAGAGATTCGAGGAAGCTTAGTCGGACACGTTGCTTTTGGCAGCAAAGTCGAAATCCTCAATCGATCCATCGAAAGCGACGAGAGAAGAGTCTATTATCAAGTTTCTCACAAAGGACAACTGGGTTGGATTTACGGTGGACGCTCCACTCCCGACTCTACTTATCGCAACTGGGTCCAATTTAGCGAAACCACTCCCCTCTATACCCTAAGGGCCGATATGTGGTATCGATTCTTATTGGAGTGCCCTGAACTTGAATGTGGGGTGATCGATGACTATGTAAGAAGCCCTCTTCTCACTCCCGGTGGCGACTCAATGGAAATCGTGGACGAACAAGGGGACTGGGTCAGAGTTCGTAAAGTGAGTTCAGGAAGCATTGGCTGGATTCGCAAATCTGACTTGATAGATTTTCAAGGATAGATTCAATGAAGATTTGGAAGGGATTTCTCACTTTTGCGCTCACCCTCACAGCCTTCGTAATAATTGCGAAGGTCGGCGGAGATAAAACTTCGTTAGTAACGTCACCGGACAAAAATCCTAAGCAAGTCACGAACTTCGCTTCAAGTCACAAGCTAGATGAAGTCCAAAAATCGAACAGCAGACAAAAGGTTACCGAGAATTCACAAAATCGCAAAACAGTGGACTTAGATAGTTCTAAAAAGCGAATCGATGAACTCCTTAAATGTCGAAGCGGTCTATGTGATTTTGCTAAAGATGACCCTAGAAGCTACGACCTGGAACTCGACCGAGAGCTACGCAATACCTTGAATCGACTTTCTCAATCTATAAATTTTGGCACAAAGCTCAATCCAGATTTGGCGGAGCTTTTAAAGTTACTATCAGAGGAAAGTAGTCCTTTTGTACAAGAGGGACTTTTAATTATTATGTCACGTTTGCAGCCCGATCCTCTGCTCGGAGAAATTATTCGGAAGAAGTTTCTCCATTCTGTGAGCCCCCAAATTGTCCAACAAAGCTTAGCTGAATTACTTAAATACAGAGGGGACAAAAACTCGGCGTTAATTTCTCGAGAAATCGCTGACTTAATAAAAAGCGGAAGTCCAATTGGTGCAAAAAGAGCTTTGAAAGAACTGCGTCACTTTCTTAATAAAAGTAACTACCTTTCCTTTCGAAAAATTCAGAGAGAGTTGCCGAGTGGCCCTTTAAAGGATCAACTCAAATCGGTCTTAGATGATTACCTAGAAATCAGTTAATCAAATTTTTGTAGATCGGAAAAAACAGACTCATAAAGACGATGCCGAAAAATATGAGTGCAATTGAAAAAGCTTGAATGGAACTTTTTGAGAATCGATGTGATGAGGTTTTCATTAAACTCCTATTGTTTAATCTCCAATATTATATATCGTCATCGCCACAAATCATTTAAATATTACTTATGCTTAAAATAAACTTCTCTTTTATTTCAGAGTTTTGTTAGATTATCTATTTATTTTAACTACTTAGGAGACCGAGCCCTTGACTTTCACAATTAGGCTAGAGCCTTTGTAAATAGACTTTTACCCTAGAATACATGTACCAAGAAAACCTTGATTGAACTTACATTTCATTAAACTTCTCATTCTTATCAAAGAGTTCACTTACGAAGTTTGAGTGACGATATTTCCACTGAAACACAAAAAAAGCCCAGGTGACCCTGGGCTTTCAAACTTCCATTTTTCTTTCGGAGCTTAAAATTGCTCCATCATTTTCGCAATATCTTGACTTAAATCAACCGGGCTATCTACCGGTGAGCCTTCCTGTAATAGGGCCTGAGAAAATAGAACTCGAGCCCAGACTTCTTTTTGCTCTTCACTGAGGTCCTTCATCTTCTGAATAACCTTATGATCTGGATTGATTTCAAGAATACGCTTCGTCTTTGGAACTTCCTGGCCAAGGGCCCCCATAATTCTTTCCATTCGAGCGGTTGGGTCCTGAGTAGAAGTGACCAGACATACTGGAGTCGTAGTGAGTCGTTTAGAAAGTCTCGCATCCTTCAGACGCTCTTTAAGTTTCGTTTTAAAAGTTTCAAGAACGGGGGCAAACTCTTCTTCTGCTTTCTTGAGCTTCTCTTCTTTTTTCTTCTTCTCTTCTTCGGTATCAATATCGAGATTCTCGTCAAGGATCGACTGGAATTCAAAATCCTTGTATTTGTTAATTGCAGTTGTTACCCACTCATCAATTGGGTCCGTAAGCGCAAGAACTTTAAAACCTTTTTGTTTGAAACGCTCAAGAAGAGGGTTGTTTTGTAGCTCTTCATAGCGATCTCCCGAAATATAGAAAATCGACTTTTGATCGTCTTTCATGGAATCGACATACTCGGCAAGACTCGTCCACTTTTCATCATCTACAGTTCTAAACAAACTCAATTCGATAAGCTTATATTTGTTGGCGTGATCGGCATGGATTCCTTCTTTGAGGATTGGGCCAAATGTTTTCCACATGCCCTCGTAGTCTTCTCGCTCCTTGCTCATCCACTCCTTAAATCGCGAAAGAAGCTTAGATGTGACTGCTTTTTGTATGCCTTGCACTTGACGATCTTGTTGCAGAATTTCTCGTGAAACATTGAGTGATAAATCACTACTATCAACAAGACCCTTTACAAAGCGAAAGTAAGTCGGGATTAGCTCTTCACAGTGATCCATAATAAATACGCGCTTTACGAAAAGCTGAGGGCCCCATTTTGAATCGCGCATTTGAAAGTCGAGGGGCAATTGAGAAGGGACGTAAAACAGAGCTGAAAACTCTTGGGTTCCCTCGGCCTTAAAGTGAATATTTTTGCGCGGATCAGTCCAGTCATGTGAGATGTGACGATAGAACTCATTGTATTCTTCGTCTTTAATGTCCTTAGGGGATCTGAGCCAGAGTGCTTTTTGGCTATTGATCACTTCCCACTCAGTTTTGAACTCTTTTTCTTTTTTCTCTTCATTCTCCTCACCCTCTTTTTCAACTTCAACAATCTTTTGCAGTTCTATCGGGAAAGAAATAAAGTCAGAATATTTTTTAACAATCGCCTTAAGGACCCATTCAGTAGTGAAGTCTTGATCGAGATCGTCCTTGAAATGAAGCGTAATCGTGGTCCCTGTTCCCTCTGCTCTAGGCACTGAATCGAGGGTGTAGGTACCATCACCTGTCGATGACCATACAACTCCCATGGTCTCACCCGCTTTTTGCGTGTGAAGAACGACTTTTGAAGCCACCATGAAAGACGAATAGAACCCTACACCAAATTGACCAATCAGCTCGGGGCGATCTTTCGCCTCTTGCATTTGTTCGATAAATGCACCCGTCCCAGAGCGAGCAATAGTTCCGATATTTGCCTCAACTTCTTCGAGGTCCATACCAATTCCATTATCAATAATCTTTAGGGTCTTCTGCTGAACATCGGGCACGAGCTGAATTTTAAATTGAGACGTATCTACATTCCATTCCGGGTGAGAGAGACTCTCAAATCGTAACTTATCTATGGCATCCGATGAATTCGAAATAAGTTCGCGCAAAAAGATTTCCTTTTGCGAGTAGAGCGAATGGATCATTAGATCGAGAATTTTCTGCACTTCAGCCTGAAACTGCTTGGTTTCTTTTGCCACCTTTAGACCTCCAAAATCTTATTATTTTCCCCTCAAATTTGGGAATTTAATGAAATCTGTCAAGGCCCCCGCAAAAATCTCTGAATTGAGGCCTACCCAGCCACTTAAGTGCCTGTTTATAGTGATTTTTTCTCGACATTTTCGAGCAAAACCTCTAGTCTCCCAGCCATGGAGAATCAACGAACAATCATTACTACTTCCGCCCTACCCTACGCCAATGGATCTATTCACCTCGGTCACCTAGTTGAATATCTACAAACGGACTACTGGGTTCGCTTTCAAAAAATGCGGGGACACCAATGTCTCTATATCTGCGCCGATGACACCCACGGAACACCGATTATGATTCGGGCCCGCAACGAAGGGATCACGCCTGAGGAACTCATAGAGAAGAGCCAAAAGGAACACGAGGAAGACTTCGATAGATTTCAAATCCACTTTGACTCCTATTATTCAACCAATTCTCCTGAGAATAAAGAACTGGCCTCAGAAATTTTTAAAGCTATGGAAGAAAACGGGCACATAGCAAAAAAATCAATACAGCAGTCCTATTGTGAACACGACTCCATGTTTTTGCCCGATCGTTTCGTTAAAGGGACTTGCCCGAATTGTAAGAGCCCTGATCAATATGGCGACTCCTGTGATAAATGTGGTGCAACCTATTCACCGACAGAACTGATCGAGCCGGCCTGTTCTATTTGTGGCAATCCGCCGATCGAAAAAGACAGTGAGCATTTGTTTTTTCAATTGGGACATTTTAAAGATTTTTTGACGGAGTGGGTTCCAAAGCATACGGCCCCTGAAGTTTCTAATAAACTAAAGGAGTGGTACGAAGGGGATCTCAGAGATTGGGATATTTCGCGGGATGCGCCCTACTTTGGCTTTGAAATTCCCGGGCACCCTGGAAAATACTTTTACGTGTGGGTCGATGCACCCATTGGCTATATGTCGTCTCTTAAAAAGTGGTGCGAAAAAAACACTGTCCATTTCAGAGAGTTGTGGCATGGCGATC
>JAUHWN010000049.1 GCA_030424665.1 Bdellovibrionia bacterium
GAGCGAATACCCTGCGAATTTCTTGAATCGCTTGAGCTAACCTTCTGACTTCCATCTCTGTGAGATCCGTTTTATTTTTAGAGTTGTCTCTTAGGACCTGTTCGCCATCGAATATCGAAGACCTAGAGCGAACTTCGTAGCCCCAACCAACCCATTGGTTCCAAAAGCTATCCGGTCCTGTAATATTCGGGTAGGCATTGATAACGACCTGTTCCGTTCGATAGGAGTCATCGAGCTCGAGGCCATGTTCTGCCATTTCTTCTGGTGTTGGCGGATTGGTAACGGCTAAATCTAAGTGTTGTGAATTGAAAAAGATTTTGTAGGGATTTGATTCATCGAGAGGATCTTCAGTAATTGCAACGCCGTTGGCTAACTCTCCAGGGTTTCCATCGAAGTCCTTGCCTGGGAATGCTCTGTGAATGGCGATACCCATGGCTATATCTAAATGTTGAGCACCATTAATAGAGAACCATTCTCTCTCCATAAAGGCTCTTACATTCCATACAGCTGAGAAAATGAGAGGTAAGATTTCTTCGAGTTTCTCTCGTATTTTTTCACGGGATTTCGGCTTGCTGAGATCGTAGTATCCATTTTTATCTTTCTTAAACAGACTGATGCCATAGCTATCGTAGAGACCAGCACCCGTGAAACCATCGAGATCTTCGGCATTGGTTGAGCTTCTCAGGCGAATTCGCGGAATTCCCTTTGAAATATGAATCGGTGAATCTGGATTGTCGAAAATTTCGTAAAGAATTCCGTCCACGGCGGCCTTAGGTGGTTTCTTCGAGCGAATGGCCGTTTGGATTGTCCCCATTGCATGCGTTACTTTATCAATTGAGTGGAATTTAGAACTATCGAGAAGCCCATGAAAGTTGAGTGTAGCAATAATCTTTTTTTCAATTTCTCCATTATCGGCCTGAAGGTGTTCTTTGTAGGCTTGAAATTCGTGGGCCATTCCTTGAGGTGCCTTTACTTTAATTCCCGATCGACTTCTTTTAAGTGCATAGGAAATCAAAGCGATGTTGGCGGCCTTGGCCCCCACTCTTCGAATAAGATTTCTGTGTTCTTCGTAGCTGGGAATTTCCTTGTAGTGATTTTCAAGTTTAATCAGTTCTCCATTCCAAAATTCAGGGTATAGAGGTTGTGGTTTTGCTTTGACAACTGGTCTTCTTGATTTCCAGAATTCAAAAATCTGCTGATCCGCTGTGGCTTGAGTGAGTTCAGTTATTTCAATTCCGTCTGCTGTCACTTTGATATGGACCGGCTTGTTTTCTAGGTGAGCGTACTTTTCTCGAGCCTCTTTGAGGTATGAATTGGGTGTTCCTCGATTAATACTTTTAACATTAATATGGGAGAGTGGAGTTTGAAGAGACTCCGTAATAACTCCGCCAACGAGACCAAGGTCATTCGGAACATCATCAATGACCAATATACTTGAATAATCGAAAAGAGCTGTTCCGTTATCAAGTTCGTCTTTACTCGTAAATCTCAAATATCCCATAGATTCGCCCTGATTGAGAGCGTAGAAGTCACGACCTTCTAAAAGTTCTTCCGAAGAAATACTTGGAAGGATTTGTTCGGTAAATGGCTGAGCCGATTCTTTTTGATGTTCGCTTAAGGGGTGAAAATGAAGTTTAGTTTGAAGGCCCAAGTTCTCTTTAATGAGGCGGTAGGTTTCGGAGAGAACTTCAGAGCCGATCAGGTCTCCGGCCCAAAATTCGAGAAGACTTTGTGGGGAATCCGAGTTTTCGAGTTGCTCCTTTGATATCAGTAAAGAGCCTTGCACGTATTTGCGTTGGCTACTTGGGTCTTCGTATGTGGCATTAAATCCTTCGATTGAACCATTATATTTGAGTGCCCGTAAAGCGAAATCATAGTGATATTTAAAATGGGGAGTATTGAAGAAGTATATTTTTGGTTGGTCACCAGTTCGGTCAATTAGGAACTTTACAACGTAGGTGCTTCCAAGGATCCCATCTGTTGATTGGGCATAATTTTGAAATTGAGACCTATCGGCTAAGGAAGTCCGAAAGAGTGGCTCATCTTGCTGATTTCTTTTTGGTCCCTGAAGTGTGGTATTGGGACCAATCGTCCGAGCAGTCCTAGGGGGTCCCTTGGGAATTGTTTGCTGAAAAAAATGGTGCTGACAAACCCTGTTGGGAATAATCGGCCCCTGTGCAAAGCCTAGTGAACCGTTCAAAGTTAAAAAAAGAAGTGTCACCAATGGCAATCGGCAAGGATTAAGATTCTCAATGTATTTCAGTATTTTGTCCGACACAGTTCTTTTCATCATATAGACCTTTAAGTTTGCTTTGTGAATTACAAAGCAAACCGGAGGCCCGTTTGTGAGCCGGGTAAAAACAGTAAAAGGTTAAATATCGTACCTTTACCTTGAGGATATCTCTCAGAATTGAAGTTCTATGGGCGCATATTGCCCAAGTGAGCCGTGCTTTGTTCACGGCTCCTAGAATTACAAACCAAAGAATTCCAAAATGAGGTCGGGACTATTGAAATCCCTAGAGGGTCTTATGAAGCTCGGAACCCTTGGAATATCTGAATTAATAGTGTTAGCGGGGACGTGACCAGCCCCTTCGATATAGACGAGACCGACTTTGCTGGCTTGTTTGCACTGATATTCTAGATAGTGGGGAGTGGTAGAGTCGTCGACACTATCGAGGTTTCGATAGGAACTGTGTTTGTCATTGCATCGGCCGATATCGTGAATGGTGTTAAAAGTCTCTTCAGCAGAGCTAACAAGACCACCGGCACCTTGGTCTTCATCAGTAGCCGTGCAGCCTCCATCAAAGGGCATGATCGTATCTTCTGTTCCAAACATTAGGATCATGGGTCTTTTTAAGGCTCTCTGCTCAAGAGCTTTGCATGAGTAGTTGGTAGTTACGAATCTTTGAGGGCTAGAGCAAGAATTTAGATATCGAGATTTAAGAAGACCCATTGGAATGTTTGCTATGACAGGAGCAAAACCTGCGAATTGGTATTGATTTTCACACATAATTCGATAGGTCAAAAGACCGCCATTGGAAACACCGCTGACAATCACTTTACTATCGTCAACTGAAAGCTCTTCAACGATTTTCTTTTTTAGTTTTTTGATAAATTTGACGTCGTCGATTCCATCTTCTGTTTCTGGCCTATGGTCGTTCCACTGTCGATGACTTCCATTGACCCAAGAGTCAGGATAGACGAGGAGGATGGGTTGATTTGTAAATTTCTTTGCATTGACGTGAGCTTCTGGCAGAAAGTTCTTTGCGCTATAGAACTCATCTCCATTTTTACCGCCACCACCGTGAAGGGCAATCATTGCGGGAATTCTAGAAATTTTCTTTTTATTGTAGAATGGAATCGATAGGTTAAAGGTCCTTTTTGTGCCATCAACCTTGATAGACAGCCCCTTGTGGTAGCCAGGAGCGAGCTCACCCAGTGTTTCTGCATTAGCATTACTTAAAATAGTACTCGAGACTAAGATAACAAGTATTCTTAGTATCCATTGAATCGCTGTGCCCATCGTTTCCCCTTTTTTGAATCACCTATACTTTCAAAACACCTGTTTTAGGTAAAAGTTGCGGGGGAATCACAATAAAAAGAGGGGTTGTCGATTGATCGAATTTAATGCCTGAGCCAAAAATTGGAACTCTAGTGTCATGATCCTTATGTCTCAAAATGAGAATACTTTGGGCTGTTCGAATCTGTTGTCACTGAGTCTTAAAAAAATGGAGTGTCTTTTGCAATTGTTCTGAGTATGAACAAACACAAAGCTTTTTCAATTTCATTTTTTTATCTCTTGTTAATTTTTCCAGTTGCCGGCATGGCTCAGACGGTCGAAGACTTAGAGAGTTGTCTTAATAGCCTTATAGTAGGTCTCAGAGAAACAAACTATCAGTTAATTCACAACACTGGCTCCATTGTCGTTACTGGAGATGAAGGCGAAAGAGTCCTCCATAGTGCTTCGGGGACAACAATGAACCTTTCCACTAGGGTAAACTCTTGTCAGGATGGAAAGAGTAGTCATCAAATTATTGCAGATTTAATGAGAAGATATTCCGAGCATTCTAAGTCTCTGGATCTTGATAGAAATATTCTAACAGTTCATGGAGTATTCAATTCTTGCCAGAGTTTTAATACGAGTGAACATGGCTACCCCTTTGAAGATTTACGACAGCGACTCAGGGATTACATTGAATCTAGACCCGTTCCAGTGGTTCCCGGAGTATCCCCAGGAGTCGGAGGTGGAGGTAGAGTAGACTTTGGCAATGGAGACGAGTCCTAGTCTAAATAATTTCGATCCAAAGAATTCAGGTAATTTACAATATCCGCGATATCCTGACTTGTAAGATCTAAGGGTCTGATTGCATCTGAGATGTTTCTATCTAAATTAGAACTGGGCCCCTGGTTATAGTGTTCTACCACTTCTTCTAGACTATTGAATCGACCGTCGTGAAAGTATGGGGCGGTCTTACTGATATTAATTAGACTCGGTGTCTTTGTGGCACGTTCGAGAGTGTCTGACTGACTCGTTGAACCGTTTCCAAAAGTACTTTTGCTGTCAAAACCCAAGCCGACATCATGAAGTTTGTGGTCCGTAAGTTTTGAGCCAGCATGGCATGATGTACAATTGGCTTTACCATTAAAAAGAATTCTTCCTCGCTCAGCACTGTCTGAGCTCAACGGGGTGCTTAAAGGGTTTGATCCAGTACTTTTTAGGGATCCTACGTACTGAGCAATAACTTGGGCAAAAAGGTCGGTATCGGCTTCTTTTCCGAACACATTTTTAAAGTTGTTTCCTAGGGCCTTATTGAGACGCTTCATTGAGTTCACCAAATTTGGATTCCCCATTTCTTTTGGATTAAGTAGCGGATGAAGAGCTTGAGTTTTTAAAGAGTCGATGTTTCCACTCATATGGTAGTTTTTAGATTGGCTTAAATCTGTGATCAACGGTGCATTTAATTTTCCGACTTTGTTTTTGAACCCGACAGATGTTTCAAGACCATCCGTGAAAACTTTGTCAGCTTGATGACAGGTCGAGCAGCTAACCGATCGTTGTCGAGAAATGTCCCTGAGGTTGAAAACTTCGCGACCTAGGTTAACCTGGCTTTGGTTGAGAATCGCCTCTTGTTTTTTTCTTTTTATATAGGCGAGAGTTTCTACTTCCCGAGCTGGAAGCTCGATACCGTAAAGATAAACTTCGTCCATACTAACAATTTGACCGTTCACCGGTGAGTCGTAGGGGCCCAGCTCTAGGTAGATTTCTGAAAGGGGTTTCTTATTGAGGATATTTCCTTTTATACTTTGCTCTATAACCAGGACTCGATTGATATAAATTTTAACGCGATTGGCCCTATAGGTGACTGCCACATGGTTCCACTGTCCTTTGGGTAAAACATTTCCGATCATGAAACGATTTTCTGGAACATCTCCCGCGTCGGTTAGAACTCTCCCATCCACATTAGTGTCATTGGAGTAAACAGTTAATAGATCGGTGATGTTAACAAGCTTTAGTTTACCTGCTTCGGTTTTTTTGAACCAAAATGAAAAGCTAAAGCTGTTATTACCCTTGATTTTTTTAGCGACGTCCTCTTTAAGAAGCGTGTAAACGAGACCGCCCTTTTTCATGATAATCGAATTACCATTGAGACCTTCGTTTCGGTCCTTGAGGATTTCTTTATCGTTCCACTGATTATAGGCATCATGATACTCGTATGGAAATTTTGCCTCTGAATAGAGGTAACCGGTTTGAGAGTTTCCTGAGTAGTCTGGAGTCACGTCGTTTCGATACGTTAGAGATTTTAGTTTATAATCCGGAGTCGAAACCTTGTTGCTCGTTTTTATTTGATTGTTAACAAGTTCACGATCATACTCATAGGCTTCGTTCATAGGATAGTAAAGTAGTAAGTCGTCTCGCAGATTAGGAAAGTGAACTTCTGCGTATCGCCCTCCTGTCATATAGAATCCATAGGATTGTTCAAATGGGTTTAGAGGGAAACTAGGATTGTCTTGTTGTGAAAATGGATTCCAACTCGAGGGAAATTGACCAAGGGGGACCAGTAAAATACTCTTCCAAGCTTCGTTGCCAAAGGCTGCTCCTGTATTTGGATAAATCTGTTGGTCGTAAGAATCGCTTAATAGCTGGTTAGTGCTAATTTCTTGACCTTCCTCGGGGTCAGAACCATCGTAGTAAATTCGATCGATAACTGAGCCGCGAACGGGATCCATCTGTCCATCGATTCGCCTTAATACGTAGTTCGTTCTCTTTCCGACGACGGTGACACCATGTCTAGAGGCACCGTGAAACCCAGTGACAGAACTAAACAATGCTTCTGACCCGTCAAAGCTCACCCATGGGTAGGAGCCTTTGATGATGTCGTTTTTTGTAAATTCAATGCCATTAAACTCTTTGATCGGCTTTTTAGCGATGGGAAAGCGCTCTGAAAATTTTCTACCATTTAGTACAGTCTCAGTTTTGGCTCCGGGGCCATTGATGTAATACATCTCTGCGAGGTTGTGGGGGATGCTCCAGCCCGTATTTGATTGGGAGTTCTGATGATAGATGTAGCCAACAGTTCCACCGTTGCCGTCATTGAGTTCAGGTTTGTAGTTTGCTGAATAAACAATGAGTCGGCCATCCAAGGTTGTTGAGGCTTCATAGCCGTGTATGAGGTTATTATTTTTGTCTTTGAGTGGAGTAGCCTCAGTGATGATCTTAGTCGAATGGATCTTCGCATTTTCTGTAAAGGGCTTTGAGACAACAACCTGTATCTGCGCCTTTGTCAGAAAATTCTTCTTCCCTGAATTAGGATTAGAGTGAGTAACATAATAGGGGCTTTCAACATTATTGGCCCAGCTCGTTGGCATAATAGCATAAAAGCGGTAGGTCAAATAATTGCCGTTAGCCATGAATCCACCACCAGCGCTTGATGGGTACGGATTTGCTGGAAGATTCCCATGGGGGTAAATCGCTAAATGAAAGCCAATGCCCGCCTTTAAGTGGCCTTTGTCGAAATTGGCGTCAAGCCCGCCAAACTTCAAATTAGTGAGGCGATCATATTGCTCTTGTTTTTGCGCATCGCTATAGCCGTAGAGATCCGAATCAATGAGGTAAAAATCTGAATAATGACTTTGATCATCGAGATTAATATCATTTTGCTTCAAGCCTTCAAGTTTTTCTGGCTTGAAAACTCGAACGACGAGGCCCAGTGAGCCCCCCATTCCAGCTGTCCCAAATTGCAATCGACCATCCCAGCTCGATGTACTGAGACCGACCTGTTTGCTGACGTATTTAAAAAATCTCTTCTCTCGAACATCTTCTTCGATATAGTTATCAATTTTCGTATCTTTAAAAACTCCAAGGACCTGTTGTTTTACGAGTTGCTGACTAGAGTCCCAGGTATCTCCATCCACTCTGAGTTCTATGTTCTGAACGTCTTTAGTGATCCAAGAGAGCGAAATTTCTTTGGAGGAGTTTGAACAGGTTATCTTTTTTTGTGTTTCAGAAACCCATAAGCAGGATTTTCCAGAGTGAGAAAAGCGAACGCGGATTGTACAGGTACTATCACCCGGTTGAATCTCGCAAACCTGAGGGATGGTCTCCATAAAAGACGACCCCTTAGAACTGAGAGAGCTTTGTTCAACGGATGAATCCAATTCAATTTTAGATTGAAATTCACCACAAGCAGATGTGGTAATGAGTAAAATTATTAAAAGTAGCTTTCGAATCTCGGCCATGAATTCCCCGCATGGCCCCCCACAATTCGTAACTCTAAGATAGTCTCAATTCGATATCCTTTCAAATTTTAAGGGAATAATTGTAAAATGCGTACCAAATTGAGATTATCTGCTAGTCAAGATGACTTGATTGGTTGTTGGGTATGGCCATCAATCTATGGAAAGCGCCAATTCACAAACGGGAAGACAGGGGCCACCTCGTTGGGGAAATTCTTAAACCATACTTTTGTTTCGGGAACGATATTGATAAATCCGATTTGCACTCCTGAATCGATAGATTCGGCAAAATTCACAAAACCAAATTGGAACCCGGTCAATTTTTTCGCATAATTACCTGCACCTATTTGAGCACCGACAAAGTGACCACTTGAGTAGTTACCGATTCCAAGGTGTGCGCCTGTGTAGTTTTCTGCATAATTGCCAATAAAGGCAAAACTGACCCCTTGGCTGCTCCCTCGGGACCCATTTACTATTCCGAGAGCAAAAGCTGATTGAGGGTTCTCTGACCAAACACCGAGAATAAAGCCTTCGATCTTTTTGTCCTTTGAAACCATTGCGATATCCGGTGTTAAGGCAAAATTGACAGGTTCCGCTGTAGCTTGAATGCAAAATCCGATCATAAGTAAAAGGGTGGCTGTGAATTTCAAATGTACTCTCCTTGTCTTTAATAATATCAGTAGACACTAGGCCAAGGACGGTGTCACTCGATTTTAGAGATTCTTTTATCTTGATTTTATTAAGTCAGAAGATTGTTTTGAGTCTTCCTTTTAGCTGGTATTGGGACTTAGGTAGCAGTAGGCAATAGTTTCCCCGTGCCAAAGGGTTTGAATTGGCCCAGCCAGGTAGCTGCTTTAATAGACATGACTTAAAATTAAGGCTGCGGTTCAACTCATAAAAGAGCAGAAGTAAAGAGTGAAAGATCAAAAGCCTGAAGTACCTAAAGAAATCAATATCGAGCCGGTTGAGCTCCTGGAGAGTGAACCTGTCGTCGAAAAGGTGGGCCCTAAAAAGCCGACTTCGCGACCGCCCTTGACCAAAATCAATTGGAGTGAAAAATCTCTCTTTAAGGGAATTAATGGTTTTATTGAAAACCATAAAAAAAGTCTTGAAGAGTTGGAGCGAATCACTCAAGAAAATGGCCAATTGCGAACTGATCTCAACCAGTCTTCTTCTCAATTGACAGAATTAAAAGAAGAGATTGAATCCTACCGGACTGAGCTGACAAGAAAAGATCAGGTCCTTGAGCGCAAAGAAGCTAAAGTTTCCGAGCTTGAGAATCAAATTCATCAACAGATCCTATGGTCCCATGAGAGACAGCTTAATTTAGAAAAAGCGAAAAGCCTTTCGAAGCAACTCAAGCAAGAGCTTGCGAATAAAGAAGTGACGCTTAAAAATGTTCTCAATCGGTCTTTCAAGCAAAGAGAAGTACAGATCAAGTTAACAGAAGAAAATGAAAGCTTGAGTTCTGAAATCAATCACCTCAAAGAAAAGCTTACAGAGCAGTCCTTAAAAATAAAGGAGCTTGGAAATAAGAATTCAGAACTTCACGATGAACTTTCTAGACTTCACGATATTATTTCTGAAAAGGAAGAAGCGTACTCAGCTCTAGAGTCTGACCTTAGAGAACAAAGTGAAGAGTTTTCTCAAGTTAGAATCGAAAGAAAATCACTGCTTAGGGATATTGCCAATTTAACAAAAGACAACGAAAAGCTCGAACAAGAAGTTAAGCTCATCCGTGGGGATTGGGAGAAACTCAATAGTCAGTACGGTGCAGAGAAGATCAAAAATCTTCAATTAGAAAACCAAGTGAGTCAACTTCAGGACCAGAACACTTCGGCACAAAAAGAAATTATCGAACTCAAAGACTTCAACAAGTCGATTCAAGTTAATGTCCAGCAAATCGACTTAATCGAAACTAAATACGCGGACCTTCTTGATGAAAAACTGCGTCTTGAGAAGGAGCTTAAAGAGCTCAAGGAAAGTACTGAGGACCTTAAAATCAGAGAAGGTAGAAGCGACCTCTTTCGAGAAGAAATGCTCGAACGAGAGCTTAAGCTCAACAACTACTCTCGATGGGTGGATTCTCAGAAGAGAAGTTTGCAAAAACATATTCTAAGACTGGCCCAAGAAATTAAAACTTCGGCGGCGATGAATCCACTTCAATCTTACTTAAAGCTCATTGAAAAGGAGATCTCTAGGGTCGAAGTTTTGATCGTCAAATCAGCCAGCTTTTCGGCGCAAAAGAAATCCCTGGAAGAGCAGTTCGAACAACTGGTGAAGCAAAGGGATGATATCAAAGAAATACTGCAAGAGAGTCAGACTGAGGCAGAGAAAAAATCGAGAAAAGTTCTCGCCATGTTGAAGTCAGAAGATATGATTCCTATTCCGCCCCTTCCGCCTACAGACAGCTAGATTCAAAATCATCCATCGTATTGATATCACGCCCTTTTTTTAGTTTATAGTTTGAAGTGATTCGATGATGAAACAAGGGGAGTAAGAGTTCTTACTCCCCAAGAGATTGGGCTTATTCTTTAAACTTTTCTAGAATTTGTTTGGCATCATTTGTTGAAAAGGGGCCCAATTCAAGACCATCGCCCTTAATAGGAGCTTTCAGCTGAAAGTTTGATTCAATTCCAGCGAGATTGGTTTGAACCTCCTCCTCTTCGTACATTTTATTGAGTTTTTTTATTTTCGCCTTTCCCGATTTACTCAACTTTAAATTTAAGACGGTTTGTCCATTTCTTGTAACTTGCTTACCACTTTTAAAGTCGCCCTCATTGAACTGAATGGACGGGTGCCCAAAAGCGATTATTGGTAAGGCAGAGATTAAAAGCGCAATACTATATTGACGTATATTCATAAGTCCTCTTTTCGAAATAAAATTTTTTAGAAATATCTTTAATGAATTTCGAGAGAGGGCGGGCTCAGCCCATTCTTATAGAAATAGTTTCGAGCCAAGGGTTTAGTAATGACCTGGCGACTTCGTTTAAAAAAGTAGGTAGTGGAGTTTTCTTCAGTAAATACTGAAGGAAGAGCCCACAATGTGCTCTGATAATTCAGTTTTCTTCGAACGACTTCAAATTTTTTAACCGCTGTTAAGGAGAATGCGCTTTTTGTAGACTCGACGGACTTTTGTCCGACAGGGCTTTGTCTCGCGGCGTAACTTTGGTGAGCCTCTGCCTCTTTGCAATGGAAGAGGCAAACTCCAATCAAGGGCAGGAGACTCGTTATGATGTTCTTAGTGGGTATCATTTTCATCTTTCTAAGTGTGGGGCCTCTTTAGGTTCTGTCAAGATAGCCAAATCTACTTAAATCTGGGGCTCTAGACCCAGGTCCGAAGTTTTGTGAATAATTTAGGCTCCGTTCCATAAATCCCGAAATAGAACTTGGAGAGGTTTTAGGAGGCAGCATCATGAGTGATACCATCTCAAAGTCAGATATTAATCTTTCACCGGCGAGACAATCCAAATACATTGTTCGTCAGGATCGTTTACCCACTGACCCGGAAATAACTGAAGTTAAAGTTCAATATAAAGACAATGAATTGAGTTTTCGATGCATCAATATTAGTGCTTTCGGTGTAGGCGCGATTCATTCAGAACGCTTTGATATGAATCAGACTGACTTTTATCCTATTAAGGTGATTTATGATGATTTTGTGCTGATTGAAACAACCGTTCGATTAGCAAGACTTGACGAAACTGCGGGTGGACAAACTCTTTATGGCTTTGAGATTTTAGGGGAGCCGGTATCGATGGATGCTCTTAAAGGTCTTGAAATGGCTATGGATTTCAGAAACAAGATCAATGATAAGGTCAGTGAGATTAGTAATGTACCTTCAGAGTTTATTCATGAAGTTTTAGAAATTAAAGATTTTCTTACCTATATGCACTCTGAGCTTAAGAAAATCGAATCGGAATTACCCACGTCGGAGCCAACAGAGCGCTCTGAAATTGAGGCTGCCTTTATCCAGTCGTTTGCTCGTTATTTAAGTCATGTGGTACCAGAGCAAACAGAGAAGTTACAAAACTTATGGGATAATTATAATGAGGCGACTAAACTCGTAGCTACGAACTACTTTAGAACCTCTCTTAAAGAACTTTTATTTTCAGCTCCATTTTCGGCCCGAGCTTACTTTAAACCAAGAGGCTATGCCGGTGACTATGAAATGATGAACCAGCTTTATCGTCAAGATATTGCCGGCCCGGATCTATTTGCTCGTTGTCTTCATTACTATTTTGTAAAAGCACCTTCGGCCCAGGCCGTTCGCAATAGAGCAACCTACATGCTCGGTAAAATTAAAAAACTGATTGCTGCTAATCCTGGTAAAAAACTGAGAATTCTTTCGGTAGCAAGTGGTCCTGCCTGGGAAATTCAGAGTTGGTACAAAGAGTTTGGTAATGAATTGAGTGACCAAGTAGAATTTTGCCTTCTCGACCAAGATGAGCATTCACTTAAGCATGCACAAAAGCAAATCAACATCATTGCGAGGTCTCAGAATTTTAGACCCAATGTTAATTTGTATTCAAAAGATATTCGAATTTTGATCAATGAAGGTTTAAAGTTTGGTGAATTTGACATGATCTATTCGGCAGGCCTTTTTGATTATCTAAGCGCACCCGTTGCGAGAATTACCGGCAAAAGGTTAATTAAAAGTCTTAAACCTGGGTGTGATCTTATTATAGGGAATTTCAATTTCAATAATCCAAATCTACCAGTGATGAATTTGGTTTTTGATTGGCAACTCATCTATCGATCAGATGAAGAGATGATGAATATTTTTAAGGGGATAGGTTCAAATATTGAAATCGAGCGAGAAGATCTCAATATCAATCTATTTGCGGTGATTAAAAAGGATGGAACTGACTAAGACTCAGGACGAAATAGAAGCTATAAGGGAACAAGATCGCTTTAAGGAAACCAAAGCGATCTTGCGCGTTATTGCCAATAGAATGGCAATGCCCCTCTATATGCTTTTCTGGGTCGCCGACATTCTTTACGTTCCCCACTTAAAGTGGGAGTTTTTGGCTGTTCGCTCGCTGATTATTCCCAATTGTTTTCTTGTCCTTTGGTTAACAAAAAAAGCAAAGAACTTTCTTCACATCCAATGGGTTGCTTCTTATTTTGTTATTACTCTCGCATTGGCGATTAATTATATGATTTTTCGAATCGATATCGCCGAGACCCCTTATTATGCAGGCCTTAATCTGGTCGCTCTCGGGTCGCTTTCGTTTATTCCATGGAAGCGTTATGCTTTCTTATTGGTGACAGGCTTGGTGTTTGGTCCTTTTTATCTCATCACACTTCTGCAAGCTAATAATTCGGATTCCCTCAAGGGGATTGCCATAAATAGCTTTTTTATTGGATCTACTATTCTAATTCTTTTTCTTATTCGCTTCTTTAATGAGAGACTTCGAGTCAAGGAACTCAACACGAGATTAGAACTTCATGGTGAAATTGCTAGTCGTAACAAGATCATTGAAGAGAAAACCAAGCAAGCGATTCAATTGACTGAATTGAGCCGACAATTTAGTCCACAAATCGTTGAGGCGATTAAAGAGGGACGAGTGACTCTGCAAAATGAAATTCACCGCTCTGAACTTTGTGCTATGTTTGTCGATATTGTCAATTCGACAGAACGTCTTAATCGAATCGATAAGGACGACTTCCAGAGAGTGATGGCTGAATTCATGGACGATGCCATGAAAGTCATGCTCAAATACGATATAACAATTGATAAGTTTTTGGGTGATGGGATTTTATCCTTTTCAAATGACCCAATAAAACATCACGACTATGTCGAACGTGTCGTCAGCGCCGCTCTAGAGATTCAACAGCGAATCAGAGATAAACAGAGCTTTTACGAAGAGTTTTGGCTTGCGGAATTTCAAGTGCGAATTGGTATCTCGAAGGGGTTTGCCAGTGTTGGCTTCTATGGGAGTAAAAGATATTTTCACTCTTATACGGCATTGGGCCCGGTGGTCAATATGGCTAGTCGAATTTGCGATGTCGCTGAGCCTGGTGAGGTTCTCGTCTCCAACAAGGTGAAGGCTGCACTGGGAAAAGAAGACGATATTCTTTTTGAAGTTCGCGGCAAGTACAACCTCAAGGGTTTTGAGAATGATATCATAAAGCTCTATAAAGCGAGCTATAAAGACAGCGCCAGTAAAGCCAAGGGCGAGTTAGATTGTCCTGAATGCGATGACGGAATTCTCTACGTCGACCAAGACACGAAAGGGATCTATATTTTAAAGTGTAGATCCTGTGGTCATATCTGTGAGGACGAAGAGATGGAATTTCAAAAGCGAGCAAGCTAGCAGATCAAAATTAATTCAAACTCATTGCGAGAATTCTTTGTGCAATCTCAAGGATGGTAAGCTTGACCGTCGGCTAAGCTTTGGGCACCAAAAAGCTGAAGCTGGTTGCCGACAATGATATCAGATATGCTTGTAAGAATATTATCAGAGGACTCCACAGCCCAGTACATAACACCTTCATCATTGCTGGTATGTTTAGGGTGAGTCGAGTCCTCATGATTTGTACTCATAGGAACACCGTTATTGACTAGGCCAATGAGGTGCCCAATTTCATGAACGATTGTACCCTGTTCAACATATCTTTGGGTAACCCCGTCGCCGCCAACGGATTCGACGATATCCTTGAAAACAAAAGCAAAGTGACTTCCCGTAAAATGGACCCCAAGGATAGAGTTGCTTCCATTGTATTTACCCTCTAAGAGGATGATGTTAACTGTGACTTTATTATTCGAAATTAAGGCTGTAGAAAGGGATTCACCGAGGCTGAGTAGTTCTTCGGAGCTCCATGTAGACTTTCCTTGATCGGGAATTTCTGTCATGTCAGTCAGGGAATTTGGAACGGTAATCGTCCTCCCAGTGTGGGTTGAAAAAAGCTCCTCGTAGCTTCTTTTAGTAATGTCCCAGGTATCATTGGCAGTAATGCCTATATTGCCGGTATAGGGTTCGGCTCCGGTTTCGTAAATGACATTGACTGTAAATTCTGTCATTGAATCCGAGAAAATATTTTGGGAGATTTCTTCTTGTTCTTCTCTACTATTAGTTTGCGAGTTATTATTGGAAGCAAGGTTGCAGGAACTCAAAAAAAGCAAGATGAAAACGAAAAAGTAGAATAGCCTCATAGAAACTATTCTACTTGTATATTTGATTCGATCAATTCAAATCTCATTTCGTATCATTTAATTATGTGAGCATTGATGAAGTTGAAACGGAGCTGTCTCGCGTTAAACCCTCTTTGATATCCTACTTGCAGCTGATTTCGAACTCCCACCAAATTCGCCACATAACTTACAGCAATGGCATGGTATTTACTATGGTAGACAGTGCCAGCCGTAGGAACAGTCACATTGTCAGGCACATCAAGTGCCTCTAAATACATAATTGGATCGTCAGCTGATATCATGGAAATCATATCAACTTTTTTGCGCATTGAACTGGTTTCGTCGAGGTACTTTTGGTAACTGGCTGTACCAGGCTCCGCTGCAGGCTCTCCCGTTCCGATGTAGCCGAGTACTGCTTTGATTCCACCAGCGTGACCGTAGTAGTTTACTGTAGACTCTGCAATCGGACGATTGGGATCATCACAGGCTATGGACTCTCCTTGATAGTTCCAGTAACGACAGTCGGGAAAGTCGTAATTCGTCGGGTAGCCATTTTGATTGACTGAATATTGAGCGTATCTCCATCGACGGTACATATAGTTGGAACCTTGGTGAAAAACCTCGTTCTCCCATCGGTTGAAGTCGTATGTGGATTGAACTCCAATGGCGATCAGTGCATTTGGTTTTGTCGACTGTCTGGCCACAATTTTTGTAGAGCTAAGGTCTGCTCCATCGTCCATTACTGAATTCCATAGGGCTATTCCAGCTCCGGCGGAGCCACCCATTACCAATACTCTATTTTTATCAATATTATATTTATTGGCATTGGCTCTTAAAACTTGAATCAGTCGCCTGCCATCTTTAAGGGCTGTGATAACTCCCTTGTTAGTGTCGTAGGGTACTTTCTGATTTTGACTATTAGTATAGCCAAGAAAGCGATAGTTCACGGTAGCAAAAGCAGCTCCCGCGTCTAGAATTTCCTTAACGGGCATCTTTCGATAATTGTAAGCCACGCACTTGTCGCCTGCGGCAAACCCACCACCGTGGAAGAAGATGACCAATGGGCGTTTAGCTCCAGTTTTATGGTAGAGAATATCAAAGACTCTACGGTTTCTAAAGTTATCGAGATCACCTTTTCCGTCATTATTGCTATCTTGGTCGATGACTCCATCGGCATCGTTATCGTGATTTCCATAGGCGACATTAAATGCATATGAAAATGTGTTTGCTGGGTCCACTAGGTATTCTAAATTGGTCGGGTCAAAATTTGTGTTGCCAGACTCAGCACAATGCGAAGTAAGCTTTTGTAGAGTCAGAGTGTTTGAGCCAGCTGCCGTAGAGATTCCCTCTGATTTTAGATCACTCGGTTGGCTCAGTTCTTCGATCATAAACCGTTCTTCGGAGTTGAATTGAGAACAAGCGGATAACATTATGAAGAGTGTGAGTAGTGTCAGTACGAGTAGAGTGGACTCCGCAAATGCTACATAATTTGAAGTGTTTCTAATTTCTTTCATTTCCCCAACCTTTCATTTACCCTCTATTTCGAAAACACGCGAAGCCGGAATAAGTTGCGCGTGTCTCAAATTGGGACAGTGAGGTCAAAATAAAAGTCTTTAATGGACTATGAAAAGTTAGAGGCCGAATTATTCAGACGAGTAGGTGATCACAGGATAAATATTGAGTCCGTCTCCGGGGACGGGGAGATCGGTAGCCTTAATATTGAGATCTTTCTGAAAGAAATCGGGAAAAGGCTTTTTTAGAGCAAAGGATCGAGCGCCTGCATTACCGGGAATAAATGTCTCTGGGTATCTTTGCCTAATTAATTGGGAAAAGCTTAATGGTTCCTGGCTCTCTGGATCACTAACAAGACTCGTATCGAAGCCAGAAGAGCTGACAAAAAGTAGACCATTCTCCTTAAGAGCTTTCTCGTAGACGCGAGCTAGATTCATTCGATCAGTTGAGTAGGCCATGGCCCCTTCCAAATCTATAATTATGTCGTATTTCTCTTCGGTCTCTCTTAGAAAAAGGTCGACTGGAGCGACAACGAAAATCAAATCCAACTCGGTTTGTTTTTCTAAGAGTCGTGCAAGGGTGAGGTCTACAATCTCCTCCATAAAATTACGGGCCTCATCTTCTGAAGAAAATCTTTCTGAAAAAACATCAAATTGATGGGTGACAGTACCAAGAGTGCGAGCGAGTGCAAAAAATTGTGTAATCAGTCTCTTGTCAGAAAAATCAAGTTGATAGCCTTGACCATTAAAAGCGGGTTTGACCAGGACCGGTTGATTTTGGATTTTTTCCCGAAAATCAGATTGATAATCAATTATATCCACTGAATCCACTGCGTATAATCTTTGTTGGGCGAGTTGGATGGATAGGATTCCGACGCCTCCTCCAGCAATTAGGACTTTTTTCTCTCCCACCAGGTATTGCTTTGGAAAATTAAAAACGTCAAAAAGGTCATGGAGTCCTCTGGTATTGTTGTACTGATAGCTTTCACCCAATAGAGCGGACTGGATCGAGTGGACTTGTTGGCTGGGATGATAGGAGAGAGCGATTTCACACCTCGTTTTGGCCGCCAAATTAGGGCCCATGAGAACCAATCCTAAGCAGTAAAAATAGTGTGTAAATGTATGTATAGGTCTTTTCATCGAATCCGCCAGCTTTCTCCTGGATTTACTGCAAGCATTTAGCCAGTCAAAGTGATTAGATTCACAATTTTAAAATAGTTTCAGATTTTACTGATAATTAAATAATGGTTCCTATATTGCTTCTAATTCTCATGAACAAGGAGTAAATTCATTAGCCACCGACTTATCTTAAAAATTTCGGTTATTTTTATTTTGAGTTTTCTCAGCATGAAAACCCAAGGACAAACCCATGGGTTTTCTCGTGGTATGAATCAATTAATCGCAGCCATTGAAGGGCGCCATAACCTCAATCCAAAGGGAAATCTCTCAGAAGGCGAAGAATTTTTAGTGGCAACCGCTTTAGTTCTTGGAGATATTGGTTTTGTTGATAGCTCTGAAATTAATACCCCAGATGTTAAAAGGTACCAAAACCTCGTTGGTCCACCGAGAGCCCTCGCTTCTAGGTTCGTGAGAATCACAGAAGAGATTCTCGCTTCGGATGAAATTTCTGATTCCAGAAATTCGATTACTGAAACTCCGAGTCGTCTAGAGGCGGTGCTCCTAGGTTTAGAGCAAACTTTGTTGGCCTATCAACTCACCCTAGACAAAGTCGAGTCGGAGCGTTTTCGTCAGGAATCAGAAAAGCAGGAATTACTCCAAGTCATTGATGCTTATTACTTTGCATATTTTCATTCTTTCATGGGTGAACTTGCCGAAGAGTTCCACCGACATCAGTTTTTGATGGACCATCGGGGAGAGTTAGAATCAGCTTTTCAATTGGGTAGCCTTGAAAGTCTTTTCGATCATTTTTCGAGAGATCTGAATTACGGAAAAAAAGTTTATATTCTTCATGACTCAATGTCACTCGTTGCGGTGTCTGAAGTTCTCGAGACCTATTCGGGTGCCGATCTGAGATACAGCCGCCTAAGCACTTTCCTATCCCGCTCTTTATTTTATTTTCACTTATCCGAACTTACTCATATCACTGAACAAGCGAAACCACTATTAAAAGAACTGGGAATGCTCATGGCCGTAGTGAATGAGAACGGCCGCAAAAGAGCTCGACAGGAAGATCAAAGAGCGAATTCGGATCGTCCCTTTAGAAGGAATAATCCCTACCGACTTTCCCAAGTGGTCCACATGGGTATTATATGGAAGGCCGTCGTTTTAGGTATTGAGCAAAATTTTAACTACAATACCGACAGAACCTCGTCATCTCACTTTTTGACCAGCGAGTCGTATCGGAACCCAGTCGATTCAGGAATCTCAGGTGATACCTGTGAAGCTCTCATTAAATCCCTACGGTTAAAATGAGATTGAATTGATATTGAATCCCTATATTTTCTCAATTACAGTAAATTTGAGGGGTAGGTCAAATGAGTCTGGATGAAAATTTTCTGCGTGAAGCGATTCAATTAGCAACTAAAAGTCTTGAACTGGGGGGCGGACCTTTCGGTGCTGTCATCGTTAAAGATGGTC
This sequence comes from Bdellovibrionia bacterium, assembly GCA_030424665.1. GTDB lineage: Bacteria > Bdellovibrionota > Bdellovibrionia > Bdellovibrionales > JAGQZY01 > JAUHWN01. The sequence goes on from JAUHWN010000049.1 coordinate 18,982, forward strand.
AAATTATTGGCCGCGGGCATAACCGTGTGACTGTCGATTTCGATCCGACGGCCCACGCCGAAGTAATGGCCATCAGAGAGGCATGTAAAACGATTAACGATTTCAGTCTCAAGGGCGCGACTCTTTATACGAGCTGCGAACCCTGCCCCATGTGCTTAACAGCCACTTATTGGGCCCGTATCGATCGCATTGTCTATGGAAACGATCGTGCCAGTGCTGCATCGATTGGTTTTGATGACAGCTATTTCTATGATCAAGTAAATAAAAAAATTGAAGAGCGCGACGTTCTCATGGAGCAGATCCTGGCTGAAGAAGCTTTTTCGTCTTTCAAGAAGTGGTCCGAACTCGAAGACAAAACTGAATACTAAGTTAGAAGCTTCCTTTTGGTAGCGCTATGGCATCTAAATAAGGTTTTGATAGTTTTTGGAGTACCTAGCTCATCAAAAATTGTTCTATTCACCTATAGAGTTGAGTCTCTCCTGTAATCGAGTCATTTGATCTGCTACACCTTGAAGTGAAGCTGGGTCGGTATTATTTCCCGATTGAATTTGTTGGACCGCTTGTGAAAGGCGAGCGATTGTTTCTTGGAAAATAAGCGTCACCTGAGTTAATTTAATGTTTTGAGATGTAATATGTCGCAAATAGCTCTCGGAGAGTTCCTGATGGGCATTGATGTCTTCAATTAGGGCCGAAATACGCTCTTCTCTAAGGTTGTCGACAGGAGTTTCTTCAATATAATTCTCACCATCGATTTCTACGATTCGTCTTCGAAATCGAGTTCTTTTCATGAGTATTTCGGGACAAGACTCAATTTGATTGGCGTTAAGACAGGTTTTTATGCGCTCTAATTCTTGAATAAAATAGGAGTATCGCGATTCCGCAAGGGAACTGTAACCGCTGTAGAGTTTTTTTAATAGGCCGTAACTCATGCGAAGAAGTAGATCATGATTTGTGACTTTATCGAGAAGACGAGATAGCTCTCGTTGTAAACTCGCCGAAGTTGTTAAGTTTCGTTCCTGTTGATCGGCTATCTCTGAAAACTTTTGAGCGATTTCTCCCAGTTGTTGCGCTTCGTTTGAAATCATTCCGGTCACCGTCGACTGAACGAGCCTATTGATATTCCAAATTTCTAGTTTTATGTTTTCCGGATCAGAGTCACCGTTCATGGGATGTACGGAGCCATTAAAAGTCGGGTACATAATATCCTCAGCCTTTAAAGGGTGGTGTCCTTCACGAAATTGAAAAACCAGGCCAGTTCCAAAAACGGGAGTACTGCTTCCATCGGGATTCTGAATATGGTGTCTAATATCGTCATCGACAACGCGATAGCCACTTTCTTCGTACCTTGGGTCAAAGGTCCTTGACTCCATTATAAAAGGCGCAATGCCATGGGCCCTTGGATTATTGATATAGCTCGATTTTTTCAGCGCGAGGATAAAGTCGATGTAGGCGGATTGCACCTGTGATATCTCAATAGCAAAAAATAGATCAGCTGCAGGTTTACCAAGTACTGAGAACTCTAAAAGACCTTCGGTGAAAAAGTTTAACTCCGCGTCTTCAAATTCTAGACTCGGAAACGTGAGTGGCTTCGATTGCACCATTCTTCTTACAATATCGGGATCACCTTCGTTGAAAGTATAGGGGTCGAACCAATAGAGATCGTGATAGGAGTGATGAAGTGAGAATTCTAAATCTTCGTTGAGTAGATTCCTGGCGCTGATAAATTCGACCACGATTTCATTTGAGCGACCTGGGTTTTGCCGAATGAGTCGCTGTAGTCTATGCAATTGCTCAATGAGCATTTGGCTGAGTTCCCTTAAATCTAAGGGGTTTAATGCAAAATACCTATACTGTGGATCGATGAGTTTACGGTAAAATCCTATGTTGGCGAAATTGAAATAGTTGAGTACTTTGAAGAGTACGAGTCGATATATCGGGGACCGAAGAAGTTGACTTGCTTTCAAGTCTTCAACCAAGTCTTGAAACTCAGGAGCGCGATCTCTCTTAAATGTTGAAATTTCTGTATTAATTTGCCCAACATCGTACTCAAGGGCTCTAAGGTCTAAAGCATAAAAATTCGTTGCACAGCGACTCATTCCCGAAAGAGTGTTTTCGGCTTTCGCTGATTTAACACAAATGAGAGCGACAAATGTCAGTATTAAAGCTGATAAAAGTCGGCTCAATCTATTTGATTTAAGTTCAGTCATAGATACCTACTAATTGCAAAGTCGAGACCCTAAAATTTTTATTAGAGGAGGTGGTCACTCTATTGCATTTGCATTAACTGATAAATTTTAACTGGAATAGATGCTTGGCTAAATATCTAAAAATTTTGCTTATTTTAGTCGTACCCCTGGCGGTAACAAGCTTGGTCTCGCTATCGAAGGCCAGGGCTGTTGTCTATGAGCTTCCCATGGACCTCTCAGAAGTTGAGAGAGGGTTTCGTGTAATAAAAGAGTTTCCAGGGAGCGATGGGGTGCGAGTCTACTCCTTTTCGGGTGCGAGTTTATCAGCCCGTGTTCTCAATTTAAGTTCGATAAACGGTCGCTTCGTTAGCCAGGGGATCACTCAGCTCGATCGATTTATATCTCTTGAGACCCATGGAGCTCTCTGTGAAGCGTCCTTTCAGTTACAGCCGGTCGCGGTTTCGAGCATAGGAATTTTTGAGTCGGCCGATGAGCAAGTGTGGAATTCAATCGATAGTCAGGCGTTGAGTACAATGGCTGATCGAGAGTACTTAGATAAGGACCAATGGTCATTCTACTTACAATCAAGTAATCAGCAGACTCCCGAGCAGATGTTCTATATTGAATCCTATACGTGGATCAGCGCCGATCAATTAGATGTTTACTTTACGTCAGAAAATTCGGATGGAGAGTCACCAACTCCTTGGCATTTAATTTCTGCTATCAATTCACCTCAAAGTATGACTCCAATGCAGTTAAAAAGAGCAATTCAAAATCGTGACCCCAGTATTCGATTGCGTATTCGCAGGTCAACAATTCGAGTAGTCGCCGATTTAGCGGTCAGTGAGTCCACGGGGGCATTGCAACAGTACCCTCTTCCGTTCTCCTTAGAAGAGGATATTCGCTCCGTCTTTCAGCCGTCGAGCCCCTATAATTATGAATTTGGAAGACTTTCGCAAATTCCGGGATTTGAGAGTGAGGGCAAGGTGTTGTCCGGTCTGGCGACCTTGATAACCTCCCACCATAATTTAATGGTTTCTCGGGCCGTAAGAGGAGGACTTCCTAAATTTCAGGACTTACTCGAAACAGAAGCAGGCAAAATATTTATTCATAGTCTGGAGAAAAGGCATACCATTCTTTATCGGAGAGCCGCGAATGCTAAAGTCGTTCCAGAAGTGAGCGAGCCAAATAATACTCTTCTTTACGCTGAGGTTCCAAGTTTTATCGGTGCTCACCAAGACGTTCTCGGGCAGTTTGATTTTTATGAAGAGATGTCAATTGCCATTAGACAGGTCTATCCTGATATGAGTTATGGTGAGAGCTATCTCCTAGCCTACTACTGGGTTAGGCTAGCCTATGAGGCCACTCAATTTAACTATCATTTGAGATCTCGCCTTATGGCTCGCGGAGACCAGTTGGCTTTTACTTCGATGATTGAGCTAGGGCACTATTACCACGAATTAGAATTTGATAAGCCAATTCGCTTTCGGCTGGAAGGAGCTCTCGTTGAGCGAACCTTAAGGCAGCTCGCCAATGAAATGATTACTGAGGATGTCATCGGTGTGGCTCCAGCGGAGGGACATTCACTTCGTAGTTTGAGGAGTTTCTTCGTAGAAAATCTCGTGGGAGAAAGTCAATCTGAAGCACTGTCAGTACAAATTAATCATCCAAGTCCTCGTTTGAGTCGCGAGTCTCAAGGAAATTATCGGGTTCTTTCTATGGAGTATCTTGCCCATATGGTGAATAGCTTGAAACCTCAGTTAAACCCCTTAACTCACGACAATGAAGAGTTAAATGTATTGGTGGCCTCTATTCAACTTAACTTAAAAAGTCCGCCGAGTTTTCTTCGCAAGTACTTGCGAGAGGTGGGAATTTCTCCGGTAGGCTCTCCCGTAGCGATCCGTCTCGAACAATTGCCAGCCAGCGAACTTGGTCAATTACTAAGCTTTGCGGATCGAATCGATGAGCAAGGTCGATATGTCCAAGTCTATCCCTACGAGCAATTGGTCGATGGTCTCTTTCCGACGTCTCTTTAACTTTTAACTGATTCGTTTTTAATGAAGGCTTTGTCGATAAGGTCGAGGGCGTTTTGAAAGCTCAATTTTTCCATTTGTTCGAGGTTGGAATCCTCTGTTACCTGCATTGTTAGGTAACCGGTTATAATACTTTGGATGGAATAGGCTAAGGTGGCCACGGTGTACTTGGGGCTCAATCGGCAGTTTCTCTCTTCGAGAATTTTATAAATGAGCAGCTGAATTCGTTCTCTTCCCACCTTTCGAATTTGGCTATTGAGACCCTTCATATCTTTATTAATAGGAATGAGAGTATAAAAGTAGAGCCAGATCGTTTGCAGTTCCGGTGAGCGCACGGTCCATCGCAAGGGAGAGACCATGTAATTGGCTAGGGCTCTTTCGGGGTCTTCGCCTCCGGCTTCGATGGCATTGATCATAGCAACGCGCAAGTCTTCTAGAACAATTTGAACGACTCCTGCGAATAGGGCCTCGAAATTTGGAAAGTAGTAACTAATAAGAGGCTGATCGATTTTAGCCCTTTTGGCGACCTCGCTATTCTTAAATGCGTGGGGTCCTTTCTCTGAGAGAATCTCAATGGAGGCCCTGAGAATAGCTTGTTTTTTTTGCCCGGCTGACAGCTTTGGTTTCTTCGACATCCCTCAATTATACCAGAATTTTAGAAATTTTTTTAAATTATTAAAATTTATATTAAATAGTAAATACAGATATTTATAGAAATATTCAAAAGTATTCATAAATAATTTTAAGAAATTTAAAAAAAATCTTTTGTTTTTTAAGGCGCTGCGATAGAAGTTCGCCATCCCGAGTCATTACAGGGGCTCAAGCTAAGGGGTGAGAAATTTTTAGAACTTTTAAGGAGTGTATGATGAATTTTTTAAAGACGTTTGTATTTGGTAGTCTGTGTCTCCTAGCCACAGCTTGTTCCAATGACAAAAAAGAAGAAGATGTAGTAGGCGCGACCAACAAACCGGTCGAGGTTCAGGGACCGAGTCTAGAGGGGACTTGGTACTCGCAATGTATTGCCGATGGATTTCCAAATGGCGGTTACGAGCGCATCAAGGTTGAATTCGAAAATCAATCCATGAAGTACAATCGCAACTCTTATAAAGACGAGCTGTGCTTTGATGAAACTAAAAACGAAGTCCTCGAAGGAAGTTATAAATATACTCTCGAACTCAAAGACAAGATCTTCGTGACGGAGTTTAAAATTCCTTTAGACAACAATATATCGACAATTAAAGACTTCAGCTTGCAGCAATCAGAAGAGACATTGAAAATAAGTCGTTTCTACAATGCCACCTTTGACGATCCAGATACCATTCCTCTCAACATCGAGTTAACAACTAAGGTTCCAGATCCTAAGCCCGAACCCGTTCCGGTGTTAGAGAGTGGATTCTTTGAACAGGTATCGGGATCGGGTGAATTCTGTCGCCAGATTATCTCGACTATGAAGTCTGATGGTAAGACCGCCATGATCTTTATCGACTTTTACAGTCCCTGTTCAGGCAAAGTCGAGATGACGTGCGAAGAAAAGCTCTGTGACTCGGATGTTTACAAGCTAGAGCTCATTAGTGATACGAGCTACATGTTTACCAATAAAACCAATAACCAAAACGGTCTCTTCGAAAAAGTTCAATAGAGAACTTTGAAGAGAGTTAAACGAAGGAGTAACCAATGAAGTTACCAAATTTAAAAAATATCCTTCTCGGAACTATTTTAATTTTTGGCATAGTCGCCTGTGGAACCATAGGTACAGTGAAGGATACCGAGAGACTTAAGAGTGTTAAGAGAGTGGCAATTATTTCGTTCGAGATCCAACAAGATCAACCAAAAGACTCTCTCGGCCTCGGCTCAATTGCAAAAGGTGGAGACATGATGAAGACTTTTGCCGAAAAGCCTGAAATAAAGAACATGGCAAAAGATGTCTACCAAATCTTAGCCGAATCCGTTGAAAAGTCTTTAGGAGTAAAAACATTAAAATACAGAAGAATGGTTGCGCACCCCCAGTATAAGACGGTTTACAATAAGAAGATGAAAGGGATTCGCCACCAGACTTTTGTTCCAAATGGAGTTGAAGTTATTTATGCCAATGGAATTCTAGATGCTAGTAATTTTCGATCTTTAAGCTTAGAGGGGCGAAGAGAATTGGCGCGTAAGCTCGGTGTTGATGCATTTATCGAGTACCAGGCTTATCAGCATATCGATCAAGGTTTTGGTTTTGGTAACCTGACTGGAGAAGGTGATTTCAAATACAAAACCCGGTCGAACTTCAGAATGTTTGGGTTAGACTCAGAAGAACCAATTTGGCAGTTACAAAATGTCGACGGAGAGCAAAGTCGGGATTCCTCAGATATTAAGGGCAAGAGTCAAGTATTCAAGCAAGGTGAAATTGGTAAAGAATCAGCGATTCTTTCGATAGAAGCTCTTTTTCAAGAAAAGAATTAAATTTAAATACTGAGACACCCTAATCTCAGATCCTATAAACCATTATTTTCTAATCAACCCTCGAAGAGGAGAAGGCTAACTTCTCCTCTTCATTTTTTTATCGAGGGTTGGTTAAGAGGCTGCATTTAGAGTTGCAAATAGATCGCCTCTCTCCAAAAAGTCGGGACAAAATTGGGCCTAAATCTGTGTCTGAATTATATCATTTTCACGGGAAACCCATATTAGTGAAAATACCTTTCGTTCTCTGGACAGCGATAGCTCGATGCGTTAAATGGCTGGAGATATTAACATTTCATTAGATTGCTTCAATCTAAAGGAGAATTCTCGTGTTGCAGTGGAAGCCCAATAATATTGTTGTTCAAAGTCTCATTGGCTTCGGAGTTTTATTTGGAACTCTAGGAGCCCAGGCGCAAGTTCGCCCCCTGATTCAGACCAATGCAAATCTCTACCAAGTTCACCAGTGGGAAACTCAATCAATGGAAGCCCATGGAATTAAGCAGCTCAACGAGCGAGACCTTAAGGCTATGAATGAACTGGCAAAACTTCCAATTGATAACCCAAACAATCGCCTGACGGGAATTAATGGCCGCCAGGTTCAAAGTCTCATTGATGACCTTAATTTTCATCCGGTGGTAGGATATATGAGTCACCAAAAATATGACCCATCAGGTGGTATTGGATTTTGTTTCGGAAGAGCTCTTTATATTCATTTACTCCTTTTGCACCTCGGAGTTGACAACGACGCCATCAAAAAAATCTGGGCCGTAGGGCCAATGGATGGCGGGTCAATTACTTGGGGCTTTCATGTCGCTACCTTTGTTAAGGCTTCAGAAGATGATGCTGAAGGGTGGTGGGTCGTTGATAACTTTACAGGACGTACAATGAGTCTTTCGCAATGGATCGCCCACATGTATGCCACAAGTATTGATGGAAATTTGCGATTCTATTTTAGTGATGCGCAAAAGTTTGGTGTTTCCATGGGAAAATATGATCCCTTTCAATTGGGAGTTTACCTCCCTGAAGAGCGTGACGTTTATCGAAACTACTTCAGAGATATTATGGATTTCTTTAAAACCAAAAAACACGTTGGACGTTACCCCGAACTGGAGCAAGAGCTACAAAAAGAGCTTATGGCTATGGCGGGACCTCGTTTGGAGTCAGGTATGCTTAACGAGGGCGTATTCCCAGCTTCTCGTTCGGCTTCAATGGTGAAAGCTCCAATTTTCGATACGGATTATTTTGAGAGTCTTGTCGCTGTCCCGGAGGCTGCACAGTTTTCAAGTCAAACTCGTTATTGTGAGGCTTTATTTCACTAAGTGTTGATCAGTGGGTTGCCTGTTGGTTCCAGTGATTAACATGTAGTACAAAAAAAAGGAGCCCAATGGCTCCTATTTTATATTCAAGTATAGAAAAATTTAATTAGCATCACTAGCGCAACGGCAGCCGATCGAATAATCGAAATAACCGGGGGCATGGGCAGTTGTTCTGTAAAAAATATTTGAAGCCGGTTGTGGCCAGAGTCCACCATTAAATTGCGCTCGATTGCTTCGCGCCTGACCATGAGTGACCCATTGACCTAGAACTCCAACCATATCTTTTACCCCGTAGATAGACACACATTGGTTTCTATTTCTGCGAACTCCTTGACGGTTAAAACTCTGGTCCGTCATTTCTCTGCGGCTATTCCAATCGGGGCGACGAGGCCCATGATCAGGAAGACAGCTTCTCTTGCTCGTTCCGAGAGAGGCGACGAGCCATTCGTTGTTGGTTGGAAGTCTTAGTCCACGGGACTTACAATAGTTATTACACTTATAGTAATCAAAGTTTCCTTGTGGATATCCCAGCTCGTCCTGGGCAAGTTCTTCGTCAATACAGATACGAGTCGCATATGTTTCGTTACAAACGGCCTTCATTCCACTTTGGCAACGAAGTCGTGTTTGGCATCCTCCGGCTTGATTAAACTTACTTCGATTTAAATACCCATCGTTAAAGCGGTTGTGCGTGTTTGTTCCACAATCACCAATAGCCGAACATCCACTTTTTAAGTTTGGTAAATTTTGTTGAGATTGAGCTTGAAAGGGAACAGCAAGTGATACTGTTAATAGTAACAAACTCAAATGACAGTACACCGACTGTAACATAAGCACCCCCTAGAATGTTTTAAAACAAAATAAAGACTCTAGAGCCTATTGTTTTGTTCAGCGATTTTATAAACTCAAAGTATTCGAGATCGAATTACTTCTCTTCATTCAGAAATCATTACAGCAGGAATGGGAGTATTTATTAAATACTCCATCGTTTGTGGCCTAGATTCTTTCCTAAAGTCCATAGTCACTGACGAAAATTGTTTGTCCCGGAGCGACATTCATGGCATTGGAAAAAACTATCTAGGGGGTGACTATTTTAGGAAGAGCCGAGCCTTTGTGATCAACTCGTTAATAACGAGTTTGTGAAGTTCGCTATAAAAAGGCTGACTGTGGTAATGCAGGTAAACGTTAATGTTTTTAGGCTTATGGTCCTTAGAAACTCTCAGTTTCTTATTCTCTTTGATCAAATGAAGGGGCATTATTGCGCGCCCAAGGCCTCGTTCGACGGCGTCGATGATTCCATAGCAATCAGCAAAATAACTTCTATTGTATTTTAGCTTCTTGTTTCTGAAGAACTCTTCAGTGACAGGGTCGTTTCTGTCATTATCTAAGAAGTAGTGATCCCTCTGAGACTTTTGCCGACTCTCAATAAGAACGAGTTGTTCTCTACCCAGGGTTTCACATTCGAGGTGGCTTCGATCAATTTTTGTGTCTGTGACAATAAAATCGACCTCACTACTCTGTAGAAGTGCGGGGAGTTCATCGACCTGAGTGCAGTGAAACTCACAACTCACATCGGGATGGGCACTGAGAAACTCACCGAAAGCAGGAATAATAACGGAGCGATAGACTGAAGAGTAAGTACCGAGTCGAATATGGCCAGACAGGCTTTTTT
>JAUHWN010000205.1 GCA_030424665.1 Bdellovibrionia bacterium
GTTCTGGAGAGTCTCGGTGGTCTCAATCTCAATCAGCTCAAGGTTGAACTTATTTTGGTGGATAATGCCTCCACCGACGGAAGTATCGAGGTGATGCGTGAATTTGTTGAATCCCACCGGGGAGCACTTTTTGTGCGCCTTGTAGAGCGTCAAAAAAACCACCTCGGCGAGGCCCGACAGGATGTGGTTCAGCAAGCAAATTCTCCGTTGATCGCATTTACAGATTCCGATTGCAGGCCCGCAAAAGGGTGGATCGATCGGCTTTATGGGCAGTTTGTTGAAAAACAAAAGACCCATAAACGATTAGCCGGATTGGGGGCCTTGGCTCGATTCAAGTTCGAGGGCTTTCGCGAGACTTCATGGCGCGTTCTAGCGCAAACATTTTTGGGCCACTTTAATTCGACACAAATGAAGGCCGAAAGAGAGGCTAAGGAAGTTTCACATATTCCCACGGCGAACATTATTTATTCAAAAGAAGCGATCATAAATGTTGGCGGGTTCTCCAGAGAATTCCCCAGGGTCTGTGAAGACGTGGACCTGAATACCCGTCTTGTTAATAACTCTTTTAAGTTGATTTTCGTACCCGAGCCAGAAGTGCATCATATTGGTCCACAATCTTTGAAATCCTGGTTTCAAAAGATTTTTATTTACGGATTGGGCCAGGCAAAAATTTTTCGCACCCACAAAAAGGCGAGAGAGCTTCGCTTTATTCTGCCAATGCTGTTTTTGCCCATTCTTGGACTCCTTGTTCTAACTGCCTACTTTAATCAGATAGCTCTAATTCTTCTGCTCAGCTATTTTGCGATTCTTTTTCTCGTTAGTTTTATAGGGCACTTGAGCCTGGGCTCCCTTCATCCCATCTCGATTCTTTATACATGGGGTCTTTTTCTGGTCACCCATGTCTCCTATTCAGGGGGATTCCTTCGGGGAATGATTTTTGGCACAGCCCCTATTGATGGGATTTAGTTAAATAAAATTAGTGGTTTATATTGAATCCCTTGGGCTCTAAATGTTTTGTGAAAATCTTGGATATCAGGGCCTTGAGCTTGGAATTCCCAGTGAGATCTATTAAGATGATTCTTTGACCAAAATTCAGCATGTCAGCTAAAATCCCTGGAGTGGATATTGAGATTATCAGTTGTTATTCCTTGTTATGATGAAGAAGACGCGATCGATGCCGTATTGGGCCGATTTAAAGAGGCCGAAAAGCGCATCCTCAATGAAACTTCCGTTGAGCAAGTTGAATTAATTGTGGTCGATGATTATTCCCAGGATGGATCCCTACAAAAGCTCATCGATTTTTCTGAAGAACATAGTGCGCGGATTATTGCGAGTCGCAAGCGCCTTGGCTATGGCGGGGCCTTGAAGCGTGGTTTTCAAGAGGCCACCGGAGAGCTCATCGCTTTTTACGATATGGATTATACTTACGATCCCTTCGATTTGGTTCAGTTGATTAACCGATTAGAGGAGAACTCCGAAGTCGGACTTATTTGTGGAGATCGACTTTCGAAAATTCAATCGATGCCTTTTACTCGTGAAATCGGAAATCGCTTTTTTGTTTCAATTATCAAGAGCATTTTTCGTGTTAGGGTCAACGACTGTTGTACTGGGTTACGAGTTTTCAAACGACGTTTTCTTTCGTCTTTTGTCGATTTGCTGCCTAATAATCTCGACTTTACCCTAGCGATGACCTTTTTGTTTCTTCGATTTAAAATTCCTTTTATCGAAGTTCCTGTTAATTACTTCGAGAGAATTGGTCACTCAAAGTTGTACATCTTCATTGATGGTCCAAGGTTCTTATTCACGATATTTAGATACTGGTATCAGCTTAACTTCAAAAAAGAAGTAGTTCGAAGTGCTCAGCTTTCACTTGGAATTAAAAAAGGGGTTGCTGACTCTAAGCCGCTCTCGTAGATAAGATCTAAATACTTCATAGGCATATCGGCTTCCAAGGGGAAGTTTTTTAAGATCTCCGAGCTGCAACTCTCCAATAAAATGCAGCCAATCCCTATTGTAAGGTGCGCTTTTCAATTGAGATCGTCCGCGACCTTGCCGTCTCGCGGTTTCAAGAAGAGTTCGTTTTGATTTTCCGGGGTTGTGGTAGACGGCTAGAGACGAAGTAAATTCCACCTGAACTTCAGCCTCCTTCAATCTCAGAAAGAACTCGGACTCCTCTCCACCCCAAAGAAAGTTTTCATCAAATTTAAACGTGTCGAAGAGTTTTTTGCTCATGGCAAAATTCCCACCGAGCAAGTAGTGGTACTCACCGTTGGCATCTTTATGACTCTCGACCCAGAGGTTACACATCCTATTGTAAAAATCATCAATAGGACTATTGCCACCAATTAAATAGGGTCCCCCAATAACTTGTTTTGGTGAGTTCTTAAAAAGTTTTAAAAGATGATTGAGTTGGTCTTTGCGACTGAAAAAACAATCGTCATCAATAAAGTAAACGAATGGCGCTTGGGCTTTACTGGCACCTAGATTCCGTGCTTGATTGACCCCTGGTTGCTTTTCCCATAGTGGCGTTAAACTCAATTTTTCTTGATAGTGATCGAGTATGTGTCGCTCATCGGGTTGCAGATCTTCTCTACCATTAAAGCAAATGATTACTTCGAATTGATCACTATCGAGGTCTTGGCTGAGAACCGAGTCGAGCAGAGGCTTGAGCTTAACGGCCTTACTCACGCTCGGTATGATCAGACTGATTGCTCTATTTTTTGCCATTGCTTCCTCCCGTAGCGAGTGACCTGAATGGGTACAATAGGAGCCATGCAATCTTCTTTAGCGGCTGAATAAAATAATGAGGCAGTCTTTTGATAAAGGGCTTTTTTCGAATTTCATCGTCGAACTCAAATAGACTAATTAGGAATCCCAGCGGAGCATAAAAAGGCATTTTCAAACGCCAGAAGATTTCTCTAAGGAGGTAAAACACCGATCTCATTTTGTAGTAAGCCCATATTTTAAATCGAATATACCAAACTCTAAAAATCCAAACGCGCCCCCGCAGTTCTAAGGCAAGGTGGCGAAGGTAATAGGTAAATCGCACAAGTTGACCGTTGACCCTCTTAAAAACGCCAAGAATTCTGGCCCCTAAAACCTTAAAAATCCAAAGTTGCGAAATGCTTTCTAAATAAAGGTGGCGAAGAAACGCCCCAAATCTTTTTATCTGGCCGAAAGCACGCATCGGCCACACTCTAACAACCCAGAGTTTGGCTACAAACTGTAAGTAAACATGCCTAACAAAATAGAGACTTCGAGTGAAAACGGTTTTTAAGCGTTGAGTGAATACCCTTACTATCCAAATTCGACCAATGGTCTCAAGGTAGAGGTGTCTTAGAAAAAAAATAAATTTTAAGGTTTGAGCCTTTACCAAGTAAAAGGGTTTTTTAAGCCACCAGGCGTATTTTAATATAAAGTCAAAAGGGACGCGGATTCGCCAAATATGTTTTTTGAAAAAATAAACAGGAGCCAATACTGTGTGGATGTGAACTTTCCAAAAGTGATAGGTGGATTCAATGTTAAGCCAGCGCAGCGAAAAGAAATAGCTAAGCTTTGGACTTTTGCGAATCAATTTGATGGGGAAGCGTATGGGGAAAGTGAGAAGTAAAATAAGCCATCTCACCGGCGGAATAGAGTAAATAAAGCTCAGGGGCGCAAAAATAAAATTGGCTAAACTTCGAAAAAAATGATGGTCCGATGCGTACTTTGAATATTGATCAAAGAAATCCTCATTCAGATATTTAAAGTAAACCTTCGAAAGACTTTTCATAGAGAGTTTTATATTTAAACTGTCCTGATTGTCGGTAGTTTCAATAGACTGAGATTGAAGTTGGGCCACGATGTCTAAAACGAGCTCTTCGGTACTGTCGCTCTGGATCTGAAAAACTTGAATCGGACTAAAGTGGTTTCGTCTAATGAAGAGTCTATGCAGACTCAATTGATCGGCTTCATCGATAGTACTTTTTATGGCACTTTTTAAATCAAGTTCGGAATCCACTGGTGGTAGGTCTTCAGTGAATGAGTTTAAAAATAAGACTTTTTCACTCGGTACCTCGCTGATACCGACGTTTAATATATGGCTGAGTTTAGGAAACAAATTATTTCGGCTCACATCAATCCACAGTGAGGGAGTCTTCGGCTGCCAAGCTCCAAAACTGTGTTTTTTGACCAAAGGACTTCTTGTCAAAAGAGTGATAAGGGCCGACGAACCATAGGTTTGAAAGACGCGCTCATCGAACTCTAAAAGTTTTTCTCGGTCGAGAGGGCTGTCAGTAAAGCAGAGAATATTCAAGAGCGGTGGCTTGTTGGCTTCTAAAGCTTTAAACCAAAAGCTCTTTGGTGGATAGAGTTGGTCTTTGAAACTAACTTGGCTTGGGCCCTCAGAAAACAGTTCCGGTTGAATACTGAGATCGCTACTGATTCCGTTGATCTCTGAGAGTTCGTTGTAAATGTGAAGTGCATCGATCGGCTGCGTCTCGTCGCTAGCAATGGTAAATTTTAAATCTTTTATGACATAGTGGGGTAGTTCACTGATGAGCTTGAGAATATCGTCTTTGTTTTCGATCACGAGAACATAGGTCACTCGAAATTGATCTTTAATTTTTGCCGTTGTCTCATAGGCTTTTTCATCGAAACGGTCCAAATACAAATGTAGATTGAGGGAGCGATTTGAAAACTCCATAAGACGAGTCATCAAATTTGAATCTTCAAGGGAGCGAATCTGAACACCCAATTTATAGTCGCTTAAATCATCGAGGCTTTTGAAGAAGTTGAAAAAAGCATCACTGTAGAGAGAATTGCACGGGTAATAGGCTTTAGCTTCAGAAAGATTTTCCGAAATCTTTGTCAAATCAGACTGATTGAGGCTCGCAGGAGAAAGTTGTTTGAGTGAACCGCAATAGGAGCAGTTTTGTTCGCACTGGGCGTGCACTCGAATCTTTCGATAATTGAGATCTTTGAGCGTTTGATTATTTCCTGTCATTTAATGCTTTTTGGATCGAAACCAGTAATTAAAACTATACCTTAACTCAGAAAAGACTGAGGTTCGAAATATTTTTAGGAATCTATAGGTAAATTCACCCAAAATGGAGCGAATGAGGGCGAGAGGAGGAACTCGCTTTTTTTCGTCGAAATAGCGATATCCTATTTGGAACGAGATGTCGAAAAGCCAAAGGTAATAGCCGACCAGCCAAAAGCGATACTGCTGGGGCGTCGAGCGGTGGGCTTGTTGGCTATCCACCCGCCGATCGTTGTAGAACTGCCCCAGGTGAATTCCATTTTCGTCCCTTCTTCGGGCGCCAACTCCCTGTTTAAAGGCCTTTTTCAGAAACTGCCAAAAAGTGAGGTCGACCTTGTGAATCAAATCCAGTTCATCAATGAGTCGCAATTCAAAGCCCTCTTTTTGTAGACGTATATTGAAATCAGTTTCACTGCCGCCAAACTCAATTTCGGGATCAAAG
>JAUHWN010000206.1 GCA_030424665.1 Bdellovibrionia bacterium
AGTTACGGCGGAAATTGCAGAGATCAGAGATATTCCAAGGGGCAAGGACGTCAACTCCCCTCCGGGGCACAAAGCGTTTAGCACACCCCTAGAACTTTGCCATTTCATAAAGCAGCTCCGTGACTTATCTGGAGGAAAACCCGTTGGAATAAAGCTTTGTGTTGGGAAGCGCAGAGAATTTCTCGCTTTTTGTAAAGCTATGAATGAGACAAAAATCTTGCCGGATTATATCGTCGTTGACGGAGGAGAAGGTGGAACAGGAGCTGCGCCCCTAGAGTTTTCGAATTATATTGGTTCGCCAGGAATTGAGGGTTTGATTTTTGTCCACAACTCTCTTGTAGGGTTTAACTTGCGAAAAGATATTAAAATTATTTTTGGTGGTAAAGTTTCAACGGCATTTGGAATTATTAAAAGAATTGCCCTCGGGGCTGACCTCGTATACGCAGCAAGATCATTTATGCTCAGCTTGGGCTGTATTCAGGCCATAAAGTGCAATACTAACGAGTGTCCTGCCGGAGTTGCGACACAAAATCCACACCTTGCCGCGGGACTCGTGGTTAAAGAAAAACGAAAGCGTGTCGAAGTCTTTCACAGAGAAACAATTGAGTCTTTCAGTCACATGCTAGGGGCCATGGGCCTCAACCACCCATCTGAGCTTCGACCATGGCATCTTATGCGTCGAATAAATCAGTGGGAGACCAAACACTACGGTGAGATTTATACTTATTTGCGCGAGGGAGACCTTGTCGGAGATAATGTTCCTGTTCATTATAAGAGAGCTTTAGATGCGGCAACAGCTCAGTCTTTTCACCATATTGATGATATCAAGCCTAAGGCTTCGTCTGCTGAAGCTCGAGTTTAGCTTCTACGGCATCAATCCTTTTTAGGATTTGATTTCGATCGAATGATTGGGTGATAGTGGACGAGACTTCGTCAACAGATGATAAACTTTTTTGTGCCCGAGCGTTCGAATTGAGAAGACTCGGCTGGAGAATATCGAGAAGTTGATCAAGAGGTTCCCACTCAACTCTTGATTTGAGATAAGCTAAGGCTGTCATCAATGCAAATCGCCTTTTTCCTGCTTCGTGAGAAACTTTATCAGCAAGCATGACTATAGAGTTCCCCTGCTCTTTGAGTTTTTTTGCCGCCCTCAAAGCCGTATCGTAGGGAACCACTTCGTCGTTCTTACTGTGGTAAATATAAATGTCAGCGGAAGATTCAAATCGAAGACTGTTGGAGCTGGCAAAGATGCCCAGTAGTTCAATATTTTCTTCGTTGATAATCATCTCTATAAATTCAGGAGTAAAAACTAAGTCTAGGTCCAGTGGAAGTTCGATATCACCGCCCATGAGTTCGCTTGTGTATATGTTGTAAGGAGGCTTCAGTATGAAGTCATTATCGATGGCGAGATTGTAGTGTTGTCTCAGGCTCTCAATGATCCACATCAGTTCATTCACTTTTGGATATTGTTGCTTTTGAAAGACACTTGAAATGTAGTCTCCGAGGTCGTAGACGCCGCCACCTACGGAGCTAAATCTCACGGTAAATTCATTTTGAGCGACATTAGAAAGTCTCTTGTGGAGAGACATGGCAAGATTGGCTCCCTCGGAATAGCCGGCGAGGTAAATTCCTTCTTCATCATCAATCTCTAACTGTAATTCGCTTTCTATAAGCTCTTTGCTTGCTCTCAACATATTAAGACTCATTCGATCGTTGAGCTCATTAATCATTAACTTATGACTTTTACTATTGCTCGACCCGTAACCAATATGATCTGGAAGGACAATAAAGAACCCGAGAGAGGCAATGAGTGAAATGGCATCAAGGTCTTCAAAGTTACCATAGGAAGGGGCTTGATCGAATTCACTGTCGTATAGAGTTTCATGGAAGTAGCTGAGCAAACGGGCTTTCTTTTTACCACTGGGAACAAGGACTGCTCCGCTAACAAGGAGGTCTTTATTGTCGGAGTCTTTGGTATAGTATTCGATTTTGTAAACCTCGACAGAGCCTAGTTTAATGAGCTTCGTTGCTATTTCAGGAAGCCCCATCTCTTTGAGTGTCTGCAAAACTTCTGCACTTTCGATGCCCTTGATTCTCTCGAAGTTGTGAAGGTACTCGTACTTTTCTCCTAGGGAGTTATAGGCTCGAGACGTTTGAATGAGATCGTCCTTGGCCTTAAAGGCTCCGCAGCCTACGAAAAAGGAAAAGATCACAGACAGAGCAAAGACTCGATAACCGAACTGTATCGTGCTTTTCAAATTAGTAATGGAAGTGTTTTGTTTGAAGTGCCTGATCATTTTTTGTCCTCAATCCATTCTCAATAACTTTACTGCTAAACTATTGAGCAATGAGTCTGCCAGGCTAACCATTTGATAATACTAAGGAATAATTATGAAACTCTTTGAATATGTCTCATTTTAGTACACTATTCTAGACTGCCGTCTCAATATTAGACAGTGTTTAAGGCCCGACTGTGAGGGCCTAAAATGGGCTGATTTTAGAGTTAATGATTTATGGCGGGTTCGGTTATTCGGAATAGGGCCTATTCTGTCAGCCCAAAAAAAACCTCCGCTATAAAGCGAAGGTTTTAAAATATCGTTTTAATTTAAGTCCCCGACTTGGGAGAAGGCCTACTCTTCGAGCTCAAACTTAGGAGCAGTGATTTGCTTACCTTTGAAGTAAATAGCTCCGTCTTTGGCTTGATAAGCTCTATGAGGTCTCATCAACTCACCTGTGGTTGGACAAGTCTGGAGGGGCTGTCTCGTAAGAGCGTCGTGAGCTCTTCTCATGCCTCTTCGCGATCGTGGAATTCTAGATTTAGGAGATGCCATTTATTACCTCTTTTTTGGAAAACAATCTTTTACACAATTTCAGGATAAAAATCGAGTCTTTTTTTAAATTAATTAACCTTGTAATTTCAGCTACTTACGAAAAAAGCGAGCTTCCTTGTGAGAAGCCCGCAAAAGGTCAAGACGTCCCTCGCTAAAGGGAATTCTGTAGATTCGATTATTGATTCGTCGGTGACAACATTCCTGGGTAATCTTGAGTAATCTGTGTGAACATCTCAAGAACTGAGTTTCTGTCAGTGTTTTGATCCCATCTCTCGATAACGATTTCTTTAACTTCGTTGTTGAGAGGGTTGTTGCCAACTGCGCCGATCAACTGAGCAAATTGTTGGAATGTGTGATCTCCACGGATCATCATTCTCCAAGGTTGCTCTCGAGGATCGCTCGTATCGAGGAATGGGTTCGCAGAGTTACCAGAACTTTGAGTCATCAAGTGATAAGTCTCAGTAGTGGTTACATCTTCAACCATATCCTCAGGACACAAGTAACGACCATTTGATCCGTCGTCAGCAGTTACACCGGGAACCACAGGGCTGGCGAGTAAACAGGTATTCGCTTCAACTGTGATTTCAAATGTTCTCCAAGAGTGAAAGATGCTGGTAGTTCGGCTTGCAGTAATTGAAGCGCTCGTTGAATTCGTATTGCTCCAAGATTTTACGTAACCAAAGCTTCCAGAAACCCCAACGTTGAATTTAACGCCAGTGATCCACTCATTGATCTTACCAAGGCCACCTATTGCTAGTGGATTAAAACTAGCCCCTGAGTTGAAGCCAAGGCTTCGGTTCCATGAAGAAGACTCAGAGAAGGCTTTGCGAACTGTTAAGTTCACGCTGAGGGTTTCTTCTTGAAGAGTCCCCATCACCTTGATGTTGCCCTTAGCTTCGCGAACAATATGTCGCTTCTGCATGGCTACGAAAGCCGTCGGGTTATTCATACAGTAGTGGTATGCATTTGAAGGCTTCACTTTCTCATCGAAAGGATTTCTTCTTTTATTTCGTTCCCACATTCCAAGAGTTTCAGTTGGAGCTGGGTAGAGTTGCTTACAAAGCGACGTGTAAAGTCTCTGCATATCAACCCATTCATTGCCAGCTGAGCCGCGAGCGTAGGGTTGATAGATGAGATCTTCGCCGACGGCTGGAAGCTTGTAGTCTCCCTCAAGGACCTTGCGAGCAAGGTTCATGGGAACAACCTCTTGCTCAAAACTTCTCATGTTTTGAGCTGTCATTACGCGGTCAGTGGTTTTCATTTCTGAGAAACCAGAGTTTTGCTGAAAGCGCGCAAGAGGCTCAACAGCTTCAGTCTTAGCTCTTTGAGCAGCAGCTGCGAATTTGTTGAAAGCAGCGGCAACGTTGAGGTTCGTAGGTCTTAAATTGATAGATGTGCTACCGCTTAATGGTCCGAGGAACCCTTCAAAGTAACCAGGTCGAAGGCTATTGCTTTCAACGATTGGCTCAACTTTAACGAGAACTCGAGTTCGAGTTGTCACTTCAGCTAAGTTAGTGATGTAGAGAGTGATATCTTCTTTAACAGTGTCTTCTGAAATCGGAAGTACTTTTTCGTAAGAAGCGATGTAGTTTCTTGGATCATCAAGAGGACGATCTTCAGCCGACTCGCGAAGAATGGCGAAAGAGAATCGAACTTGGCCACTTGTCGCTGCTTCACCCTTGAACTCAGAATTGATGTGTTTTCTATAAAGAGTTGGGTTGAACACAACTTCAAATGTAAGAGGTGTTTGTAAGGTAAGGTTCTCATCGATTTTGAAATCTTCAAGTGAGAGTCTTCTTTGCCCAAGAGAGATCGACTTAAGGTCAACATAGGCCTTGTCAGTTTCAGCAATAGTGCTTGGCTTTAAAGTGGCTTTAAAGTCACCTTGGTCGCCACCGTTTTCGGCAATATTAGTTGTTGCGCGAGTTCGCTCGAGATCGATTACACTTTTAGACCAAGGATTAACGGCAAACTTTACAGTTTTGGCACCGCGAGTACCCTCTCCCGCAACAATTCTGCGAGTGATTTCGATGTTTTTCTCGGGAGCGAAGTAATCAAAGTCAAACTTCTCGTCCCAGTAAATGCAACCTTGATCATTTGAGGTTACATCCTTAGTCGAGCTCCCAGAAACAACTGTGAATGGGCGATCGTAAAGGCGACGTCGAACGATTCTGTCGTTCAAGCAAGCTTTGAGAGTCATTGTTAATTGTTTTGGCATTTGTAGAGCATTGAACTCTGTAACTTCAGTAAAAGAGCTAGAGATTGAATCCACATAAAATGTTGCAGAATCTTCTTCGGCTACTCTTTCAACTTCTTCACAACCAAGAGCAAATGGGATCAAGGCTGCTACGAATAATAATTTTAATCTACTAGAGAACGTCATATTGTGCCTCCAATCCAAAAAGGAAAATATTTCTATCGGCTGTGAATGGTAAGTCTTCGATTTCTAATGAACGAACCCAACGTCCGTACATGGATACTTTTTCTTCGGGAAGATCGATGGCTATTTTGCTAGAAAACGCCCTTCTGTTGTTCTTGCCCCAAGAGCTGCTCACATAGCTTGCAGGAAGAGTATCTCTTTCGTTAACCAAGTATTGGAATTCTGGCTCGAGCGTCCAAC
>JAUHWN010000207.1 GCA_030424665.1 Bdellovibrionia bacterium
CGTTGACGAATGCTTTGTGTCGTCACATGGACGTGCGTTTGACGGCGTTGGCGAACAAGCTGGGCTGGCGTTACACGCGCTATGCTGACGACTTGAGCTTCTCGTTGCCTGTCGATCACGAGGGTGAGCCGAAGATTGGTTCGCTGCTTGGCGGAGTCAAGCATATCGTGGCGAAAGAGGGCTTTGAGATTCACCCGGAGAAGACGCGAGTCATGCGCAACGCCGCGTGTCAGCAAATTACGGGTTTAGTGGTCAACGGCGAAGGCGGGCCTCGTGTTCCACGCAAGCGTCGCCGTCAGATTCGCGCCGCGCTGCATAACTTGAAGAACGGTAAGAGCTTAAAAGACGGCGAGAGCGTCTCGCAGTTGATTGGCTGGATTGCCTTCATTCATATGACGCAGCCAGAGTTGGCGCAGTCAATGCTCGCCGAGTTGGATCAGATTAGCCTGGACTCGATGTGATTGGGTTGGCGTGATGAGTCGATCTGATGAGTTGGCGTGATTACGGCTTAATGAAAGCCTGATAAATTAAGAGAGGCCGCCTATTTGGGCGGCCTTTTTTGTGGGGCTGTGTTATTAAAAACTTATTCGTTTATTGAACAGAGAAGTGTAGAGAGGTACTTCCTACGATAAGTGAATCAGAAATCACATAGATCCTAATGGTTGCATCTCCCGATTCCTCACCCTCAAAATTATCGCCAGCCATCACAAGAACCGTGCCAGCGTTGATTACAGAAGCTTTAAGAAAATCGTCATTATTGAGCAAGTGGCCTTTTCTGCCATCTGACGTCATTGTAGCAGCACTTACATTCACGTTTTGAACATTGACGGCTAACTCAAATGTATCGCCAATATAAAAGTCACCACCTGTGAAATTAGTAGTTACGATAGGTTTCAAAGCATTAAAACCATTCAAATCATAAACAGGGCTGCTTTCAACCTTACCCGCTATTTCTGCAGACAGCTCTAAAATATCAAAGTTATTAGTTGGACATTGACTATAAACCTCGATAATAATGTTTCCAACAGAAAACATTAAAAAAGTAACGTCGTCTCCTGATTTTTGAGCAATCGAATAATCACCATAGTTAAATCCAACTTCCGCACCAATAACATAGTGCTCTTCAAAGTCGATGTGAACTGGAGACGAGGAAGAAATCACGCTTTTAATGAACTCTTCTGGACTAAAGCTGTTCGAATGAATACAATAAACATCGATCTCCACGTTACATGAGTCACTCGACCTCTTAAAAGATTTACTATTTACCGCATAGAAAATAGGGCTCTCCAATTGTTCCGGATCGACCTTTGTGATTCGGATTTCAGACTCCGACAAACTAAATGTCTTTAGACTTGTGATCTGACTAGAGTCAAACTTATATTCGCGGTAAGAAAAGTTAGAAGCGTTTGCAAGACTAGCGTTCCAAGAGAATCGACCTAAAGCAATGAGTAGCACGACTCCAGCAATACTGAAGATCATTTTTGCTTTTTTTGCCATTTTCATTTCCTTTAAATCAATTGAGTCTGCTGTATTCGAAATAAAACTTAGGCTCTGATTAGATTTCTGTGGCCACCTACAATCGAAGCATAACCCCTGGCAACTTTACTTTTACGCCGATTAAACTTGCCAGGGCATACATCATGCATGCGGTATCGTTACAAATTATCTCTGACTTCGCCTTTGCCTTTATATCGGCGATTGCTTTCGTTAGATTAAATTCTAATAAAACCGTTTTGTTTATGATTGAGGGTGGATCAATCGGCTGATTCAGCGCTAATTGGAGAAGTCCCTCTTGGAACCTATTGTCGTGTCGACATCCAATGTAGCACAACAGATTGCTAGCGAGCATGAATTCGAATGAACAGACTGAAACATGCCTTCGCTGTGGCAGTTTTAGTCGTCAATTAGTCTGCAAAGAGTGCGAAAAGAAGACGTCTTCGAAACGTTATCCATTAAGAACACACGCAGTTCTTGCTTCGTTTGCTCCAGCCGCTTTGAGCTGTCCTATTTCTATTGTGACTTCTGACTTTGACAATTGTGGCTTCGCCGCAATAATTCTGTGTCCTATTCTCAGTATTCTGATTCTTATCAGCGAAATGTTCAGAGAAGATCTATACGAAAAGCCTTTTGTCTTCCCAGAAATTACAATTAAGCGTTCGGTTGGGTTTGTCGTTGTTGGCTGCTTGTTCTTTCAAATTCTTCTGCTCTCGGATTTCAATATAGTCGTTGGAATCTGCTTATTTCTTTTTTATTCCGGCGTGCGTCTCTTTTTATTCAAAAAGGTGGGGAAGGATTTTATTGCTTTAGCAATTATCGACCTTCTCCTCACTTTGCTTATCTACGCTTTTTTCTATGTGAAATATAACGTTACGACAGTCGATAAGTTTGTGGTTTATATTCTGACATGTCATCGATTCGCCGAGTTTCTGACTTTGTTCTCGCTGCTACTTCAGGAGCGGATTATCAACAGAGCCCGATAGAAATCACAGCGTTGAAGCCTGCGTTGGGTGTCTCTATTCCAACGGCAATGCTCTATTTGGTCTCTTTTTTTCCCAAGACCAATTCGATGAAACTGCTGTCGACCGGACAATCCACTCGCTTTTTTCCGTTAATCGTTAAGTTTCGCTGGGCGATAAATCTCACCGCAAAGCCTTTTGGATAGTGGATCACACGTCTTTTTTTATTGAGATAGTATGTTATATGCTGCTTCTCGTTTTTTCCAATCATGACAGCCAACTGATATTGAGGCAGGTCACCTTTCACATCGACCTCGAGGACTCTTGTTATCGATTCGTCTAATTTATCTATAACGACCTCCTTTTCGCTTTCGACCTCAACTACAGAGACAAAGCGTCCGCAGAGAACTCTTCCATATCGATCACAGCCATAAACGACGAGTCCATTATCTCTTTGCTGCTTCGAAATTGTGCAGCTAAACTTCGAGTGAGTCTTTTCCCATTTCCTTGTCGTTCGTCGGGCAACAAAATCCAGGGAATTCGCCTGGTAAACTCGAATTTTCTCGACTCTCAACTTCCTGGGAAAACTGAATGTCACGGGCTTTAGTTCTATTGCCTCTATTGTAAAAGGGACACATTTAGAGGGCACGTTCACGAGTTGATATTTCGGAACTGATATCTGGTCAATTCCGATGAATGTGCGATCAACTCTCACAGAAAGCCTATAGTTCATATTGGAGTAAAACTTGTATCGCCCGAATTCATCCGTGCTTACAACTTCATGTAGAACTGTCGCCTCTGAATTTGGCCCCTGCCCATCAACAATCAACTGAATCTGATCGAGTCCCTGGCCTTTCTCGTCTTCAACAACGCCTTCAATGAAATTTTGAAAGCAATCTATCTCGCCCAGATTTTTATCCGAGTCTTTCAGTTCGACGCTTCTTACAACGCAAAATCTCTCGACTTTGCTATGCCCGACGCCGCTTATAACAACCTTGTAAGAACCGTTGGCAAGTGGCTCACTTGTGAAATGCCCGTCCGAACTTGGATAAAGATTCCCGACGACTTTAATTGTTCGAGTGTTCTCAACAACAGAGTTGGCGCGGATGACAATTTTCGCCTTCCCTTTAAAATCATTAAGCCCAATTAACCTTCCCGAAATATGGCTCTTTTGAATAGAAGCTAAACGAACGTTTTGTGACTTGTTGACCCTGTCTTTTTGCTCAATCTCCTGGTCTGGAGTCGCCTTAGCAATTTTTTGACCTGCTCTGCCTTCAGCGACTTGCTTCTTAGGCATGAATTTCATTTTTGAGTCTACGTTTCTAAAAAATAACGTTCCGACTCCAACCAGGCAAAGTATGACTAAGGCGATTAGCCCGGCTGTTTTCCATTGTTTCATGGCAAAACTTTCAATCCAACTCGAGTCTTAAGAACGAAATCCCAGCAAATTCTACCCTCAACCCAACCATGCTCGATCTCCAAGTTTGCCCAGGACGAGAGCTCTGAGTTGCGGGCCTATGCCAAACTTTGAAGTCATTGATTTTGATTGTTTTTTCTTGATCGTTCCTTCTTGCTCACTCTCTCGACCAAAGAAAAGAGCACCGCAACTCTATCTCTTTGTGTTTTAAGTCTCACTCACAACCCAGCTAGACCAACCTCCCTAAAATCACACGCCTGCCACAAACCCTTGTAAAATAAGGCTTGTATAAGATGTGACGTCTTAGTCACAGCAGATGTGATGACTAAATCACATCAGATGTGATGGGCAAATCACACCAGCTAGAAAACCCGTCATAGCTGGAATCCTGACGTCACATCTGATGTGACGTCCAAATCACAACCATCTAATGTATATAGAGAGAGATAAGAGAAAGCAGCTGCAGCAACAGCAGCTCCTTGTCTTCCCCCTTCGGTTCAGACCTTCGGGGAAAAGATCAGGGGCTGTTCCTGACCAGGAGTTTGCGAACTCCAGTCCGCTGGTTTTATCCAGCCTGGCGATCACGAGTTGGAGCTTGTGTCAGCGAGCTGCACTCACGACCCGTCTTTGCCGCGTCGTTTGGGCTGCAAAATCCATGAAACGGTCGACTTTTAGGTGCGGATTTATAAGGGTTTGCGGGCGATTTTTCGCCGCTCTCGCGAAATTCCAGGGCGGTGAACACAGAGCCCTGGGCTGGCGCCTGGCCTGGTTGTAAATCTGCAAACAAGTCGACTTTTGCATGAGTAAAAATAAGGATTTGCGGGCGATTTTTCGCCTGAATTGTGTACTTCACCCTATCGAAATATTCGGCATCGCTGGCCAGGTGGGTTTAAAGAATTCCGAGGTTTTTCAAAATTCTTTTGCTGGAGGGGGAGTCGAGGACGATTGGGCGATGGCGACGAGGCGTCTGGGATTCAGGGGGAGGTGATGAGAGGCGATGTTGAGCCTTCTGAGTACTTTGGCCTTGCCATCTTCTAAGAAAATCTGTTGGATTTATGGTGCAAGTGACCCGTTCTGAAAACGAATGGCGATTCTTGTGAGGCGTACATGCGAAAAGCCTCAATATTCGACTGGTTTGGCGACAAGGAGAATATTGGGCTTTTGGAAATTGCGCGGAGCAACTTTTGAGTCGAACAGGGCTCGATTGCGTTTTGGATAGTCAAGAGCGCGACCGTCAACAGTTCGACCGTGTTTGGAGACTCACATGGTAACAAATTACTTTTTTCAGGTCACTGATCCTTTTTCAGATTTCCTCTACGGCTACTTCAACGCCCGTAATGTCAGTCCTTCCAGCCAAAACGCCCTCCTTGCCCTACTTCTCAAGCTCGCTCCCAAAGGCTTCAATGGCCGGTTTTTTAAGGTGAAAACTGGCAAGCTAGCTGAGAGCATCGGTCGTGCTCGCGAGACGGTTTGCCGAGGACTAGGAAAGCTTGAAGAACTCGGCCTCATCGTCAAAGAGCGACTTCAAGACG
>JAUHWN010000050.1 GCA_030424665.1 Bdellovibrionia bacterium
GACCGCGGACGTGTTCTAAGTCTTCAAAAAATTCAACCCAAAGATCTAAAGCCATGCCCAATTAGCCTAATTTTTTAGGCAATAGGCAAGAAAAATCTCTTTTTTCCATAACTTAGGGCTGACTATTAGGGTCATAAAAAAAGGACCTCATTAGCTCGAGGTCCCCGTATCACTCACATTTATGTGTACGTCGTCTTAGTTATTCTAAATAAAACTGCCCAAAAACTCCGCAATTGGTGCCGTTGACAGTTTCGATGATCAACCATTGTTTGATCTTGTAGGGATAAGTATTTCCGTCAGAACCTCTTACCGCGGGGGCTGCAGCCGACACATAGTTGTTGTAGAGGTAACCGCGAATCAAACTTCCGCCGTTGTTAGCTTCAAAACGAATATCTGTAAATGAATGCATCAACCAATTACCACTTTGTGTTGTATTCACTTGGTAGGTTCCTACAGGAATTTGACATTGAGTTCCGTTATTGGTGCTTGTAAGGATTCGCAAATACCCTTGAGCCGCGACGGCACCTTGATAATAACCCACTTGATTTTGCCCTTGATTGATAAGGTTTCCATCACCGTAAAAAGTGAGGCCCATTTCCATTTGAATCTGGGATCCGGAGAGATCTAGTACTCGCCCAAGCCCTGATGCAATAACAGCACTGTTATTAGGACAACCTGTGCAAGGTTGAGGAGTTGACGTGGGAGTTACCACAACATTTCCACCAGTGCTGCTTTTTTTCTCGCCACAACCGGTGTTGAAAATTAAACCGAGGACCATGATCGCAAGCATCACAATAAATCCTAAGCCTTTGGCTTTCATATAAGTTGAATCTGTATTCGGGCGGCCCATTTTGCACTCCTTTTAAGCTCAGCCTTTAAACCTCACCAGAGGTTAATCCTATTCATTAAAAGCTTGAGACTTACTCAAGCCTGTAAAATTACCAAGTTTTCTATAACCACCATTATTGGGGTTCACACTAGAGGTGGTAGAAACTCCGCCTCCAGACATAAAAGTTCTACAGTCGTAAGGACCTCTGCGAATAAACCAGCATCGAGTCATTGGAGGTTTTGGCGCGTAGGTAGCCCCAAAGTTCTTAAACCAAACACTGCCGCCGACTAAATCACCGACACCACCATCACCGAGGTCAATTACTTCATCAATCACCACAACAATGGCGCCAAAAGCATCTTCAAAAAAGCCGTGCCAGACTTGATCTCCACCGCTGGTGAACCAGATATTGTATTGAGCATCTCCAGAAGAGCCGTACTGACTTCCAGAGTATGTCGTTCGTTGATCTGAAGAATAAAGATTCCCGTTATCAGTATAGGAAATCGAAATTCGACCACCAAATTTTCCATCGCCATCGCTGAAATCATCAAGATTGATTTCGATAGAAATATTCTGCGGATCATTGAGCGGTCTAAGCGTGTAGTCTTCCATAGTTGATGTAGAAGTGATCGTCAGAGGAACTTTGTTTCCCTGAGACGTATCATCACCCGACGGCGGAGTTGGCGTTTCATCGAAACGATCTTCATCAACTACCGGCGTTGGTTCCTCTACTGCTTTTCTTTCTTTTGCACAGCCCTGGATGAATACCATCGATACTGTGAGCAAAAGTATGTATATTGACTTCATTGCCATACACCTCGCTTCACCCTTTGTTAAAGCGAGTCTCGTGCCGACTTGACAAAGTCCTTATAAAGCACTGTAATCCTTGGGCTTACTAATTTTGCTGTCTAACTTTTAGATAATTTGTCGTCTCATTAAGAGACAGAAATTGGCGAGTGGTCGCCTTCAATGTCGACTCTAGAAATTTCAAAGACTTAGATGTGAAATTAAATATAAAAAGACTGTATAAGATTTAGACAAATTACTTAATACTTTGAAACTATTTAAGTTTTTTGGGTGTTTAAATTTAAGTCTATTCTAAAGTCTACCGAGAGAAGAAATAAGGACGTTTAAATGAACTCAACAACAATGATTTTACTAGCATGTGTCGCGTTTTTCGCAATTAAAGTTTTTCTCAGTTAGTAGCTAACTCGCTACTGAGCCGCAGCCAATCGCTCTGGCTCCGCCACCTTAAGTCTCTGAATTTGAGCAAATGGGTAGTAGAGTTTTAGAATGCTCGATGCACTCTTACCTTGGAGAGCATGGGACCTCGCCCCTTTCTGACAGAGCCCCACTCCATGACCATGTCCTTTACCATGAACAACCAGTCGCTTCTCTTTGCCTGAATAATTCGTTTCCATCAATGTGCTCTTAACCCTGGAGAATCCAAAAATTCGGCGCATACCTTCACCGCTCATTTCTATACTTCTTCCATGATTCAATGTAAATCTCATACGCTTGGCCCGGCCACTGGGAGTTCTTTCTGTAACTCGAACATTTTCAATTTTAGTATTGAGTCCCACAAAATAGTGTTTCTTCAAACCGGCGAGCAATTGTGATTCGCTCAATCGAGTCCGCCATTGATTCGAAGAACGCGCTTGGCAAGCGCGATCTTTGTGTCGAGACGAGGAAGGCTTTCCCCTTTGCCAAACCTCATAGGCCGACTCTGTACTTCCCCCACAATCCGCATGATAAAAGGCGTGAATCAAACGACGAGATTTCGTACCAACCAGAACTTGCCCCCTGGTTTCGTCGACCGCTTTTTCGATTTTCTTTTGAGCCCAAGTCGGTAGATCTTTTTGCGGCCAGGTAAAAACTTGATCCATAATTGTCGACTCTAAATCAAAGACTTCTCTTTTGCGCAAAGTTTTACGCTTGAGAGCGTAGGTGCGAGCCGCAATGACTTGGGCCTTAAGGGCTTCCATGGGATAACTCGCAGGCATTTCACTACCTATCACTCCCTTTAAATATTCTTCCACCGGAAAAATACCAATCCAATCCACTCCCCGGCTATGGGCGTGAATCTTAAAACGCTTGGGAGCAGGGTTACTTCCAACTAAAACGTTTTCACCTTTTAGATAGAGTGTAGGGCTTGGCCAAACACGCCCTTCGCCATTCCACCAACCAAAACTTTTTTCAAGACTGAGAGGGTGCTTCGTGAGTTGAACAAATCGAGCTCCCAACTTTTCGAAGCTGCGACCGGGCATGGCCACCTGCAGAGTTCTTGCACTGATGCGAGGAAGCTTTTTAAAAGAAGAAAGCTTCACTCGAACATCGTGATTCACTGCCAAACTAGAAATTGAGAAAGATAGAATCAAACTCAGTAAAAATAGAGAGGGAAAAATCCGTTTAAATCCCAGGTGCTTCATGCAAATCCCCTAAACTTCGACTTATCTTCCCAAAAGCCGAATGCCTTGTAAAGTAAACTCGACTTACATCGAGTTACTTTTACTTAGGGCATTTACTGATTTCTTTGCGCTTGATTCTTTTTCGCTTCCATAAAAGATTCAAAAAAGTCGATCGGTAGTGGAAATATAATTGTATTGGTTCCTTCGCCAGCGACTTCATTTAAAGATTGTAAATAGGCGAGCTGCATGGCTGAAGGAGATTCCGCGAGTTTCAATGAAGCCTGCATGAGCTTTTCTGATCTCTGTAATTCACCTTCTGCTGAAATAACTTTAGCGCGACGTTCTCGCTCGGCCTCTGCTTGTCTTGCCATTGCTCTTTGCATTTCCTTTGGCAAATCGATGTGCTTCACTTCAACTGTGGTCACTTTAATTCCCCATGGCTCAGTGGCTGCATCTAGAAGCTCTTGCAACTTATGGTTGATCTTCTCGCGATTGGAGAGAATTTCATCCATCTGAAACTGACCCATAATAGATCGCAAAGTTGTTTGCGCTAATTGGCTAGTAGCAAAAAGGTAATCCTCAACTTGGTTTACCGCCGCATCGGGGTCGGTCACTTTAAAGTAAACAACCGCATTGACCTTCATAGATACGTTATCCAATGTGATAATATCCTGGGGCTGGATATCCATGGTCACTGTACGCGTATCCACCTTAATCATTCGATCAACCATTGGGATAAGAATGATAAGGCCGGGCCCTTTAACGCCTATGGCTCGACCGAATCGAAAGACCACGCCGCGCTCATATTCTTGTAAAATTTTGATCATTGAGAAAAGGAGACTTCCACCAATAATCAGCACTGTAATTAATAAACTACTCATAAGAACTCCTATATTTATTCCTCTTTAGCGGGTTCAACTAAAAGTGTTAATCCCTTATTTCCATAAACCCTAACGGGAGCATTTAGATCCAGATCTTCTTTTGACTTAAACTTCCAAATTTCACCTTGGACAGTAATCTGTCCTTTTCTTTTTGAAGGAGCTTCAAGGCTAACAACTTTACCGATCGATCCAGTCAAAACATCATATGCTGCACGACGAACTACACTTCTCGTTTTATAGGCAAAATAGGCAACGGCCAGCATGAGGCCGCCTAAAATTAATGCTGTCGGTAAGATAAATCCAAGTGGCAAACTATACCCCGTTTCTGCAGGATTGTATAAAAAGATACTGCCAAAAATAAAAGAAACAATTCCACCAGTTCCTAAAAAACCAAAACTCGGGGTGAACGCCTCGGCGACCAACAATACGAGCCCCAAAAGAATGAGGGCTAAACCTCCCCACCAAACATCTAATTTGTGCATGGCAATCATCGAAATGATCAAGCCAATCCCACCAACCACTCCGGGTATGATCGCTCCGGGGTGGGTGAGTTCAAAGTAAAGAAGCCCCAGACTTCCCATGAACATCATATAAGCCACTTCCGGGTCGGTAACAATATGCAGAACCTTGGTGCGGAAATCCTCATCGAAACCGACGAGCCCACCGACTCTCACTTTTTCAACCAATTGCCCCGACATCTTCACGTCGCGACCTTCGGCAAACTTCAGAAAATCATCGATGGTATAAGAGAGATGATCAATGGCTCCGACCTCAGCCGCCTCTTTGGCGTCGACGGCCTTAGCTTCTGTAACGATTTTTTCGGCGAATTCCTTATTGCGTTCTCTTAACTCGGCCAGACTCAGAGTGAAGCTCTTAGTGTCTTCTATGAGTTTTTTGCGAATATCATCGGGAAGATCCCCTTGGCCCGTCACAGGCGTTGCCGCGCCAATATTAGTTCCCTCTAGTGCACCGGAAACGTGACAGGCTTGCATAATAATCGCACCAGCGCTACCCGCTCTCCCTCCAGAAGGACTGACAACACACAAAACCGGAATGGGCGAGTTGAGAATTTCTTCAACGATCATTCGCGTCGTTTGCAGGCTCCCCCCCGGAGTATTGATTTCAAGCAATAAAGAGACACAGGATTTTTCTTGGGCTTTTTCGAGCCCCCTTTGCAAATAATCTAAAGAGGCCGGCCCAATAGTACCTGTCATTTGCAAACTCATAGTACAGGTTTGCGCTTGGGTCTTGAAACTAAGACCGAATACAAATACCAGCAAAAGTGGAGTTAAAAAACCGCGCCTCACTTCATTTCCTTGAGCATCTCTTGCAGATCCATCCACACTTGTCGTTTCGTTTCAGGTTTTTCTAACATCGTTTCTAAGTTGCTAGTCACTAACAGAGTCTTTCCACTTTGGTGAATCAGTTCGTGACTCGGAAAAGGGATCTTTTCATTCCGCCCAAAAAATATGGCCTGATGGATCTCACGCATTTGCTCGCTTTCCATCAACGCTTGAAAATCGGAATAAAGAGCAATAAGAAGATCCGAAAAATTGAGCTTCATTGCGCCAATTATTTTTTTCAAAAGCTGGAATTCTTCAGAAGATTCAAAGCTTTTAAAATTCTGCCACGGAATGATTAATACAAGGCCCCTTGGTTCACCAAGAAAGTGAAAGTCAGTAGATTCAGAGGTGGCTTCTGATCTCTCCGCAGTCCTCTGGTCAGTAATAACACCACCTTGATCCTGATCGCCCTCAGAGTCCACAGATCCCACCTCGCCCGGCTCGTAGACGAATTCGCCGGCAAACTGCAGGCCGAAGTCCTTTAGCTCACTGGGTTTAAAAAGATGGGCCATTCCAAGAACTGACCGACAATAGTATTCTAGACCTTTGTCCATGGTGAGCATTATAGACAGGCCCTTCTCAACTTGCGAGCCCTTTCGGATCTGACAAAAAGCATTATTTGAAAATTCGGTCCTGAAAGGGGGCATCTTCTTCCTAGAACCTTTGGCAAGAGGCGTTTTCCAGACCTTTAGAGATTTAAGAGTCCACCGAAAAGCTATTAACAACCAAGTTCAGGAGGAACTCATGGAGACCTTAAATCAATCCCAACTCAACGAAGAACTACTTCAGGACGAAAAGTATTTGGTCTTTTTTGAAAACGAAAACAACTGCCCACTTTGTGGGACAGATCTCGAGTTATCTTATGATAGCAATTACCAAACGAGAACTGTAAGAGAATCGGCCCAATGCCCTTCTTGCAAAATTCAAATTAAATCGCGCGAATTTGCCATTCAGTAACCCAGCAAAAAGTTCGACGGACCTACCAGACCAGTCCGTCGAATCTTTTTTGGGATTTCGATAGGTTTGCGTTTCAAAACGAAATTCATTCAATTTCTATTCTCCTTTTAGGACGCTCAAATGCACCTATTTGCATAAGACAGTAATTTTCCCAAAGCCTCTTTTCGACACAATTGTTACTCATAAGAATTAACCAGCATTCTATTCTGAATTCGATAACAAATAACCACGGGGGGAAAAGTGGGAATGCAAAAACTAATTTATGCAATGATTTTTCTTTTGATTTTAAATTCGAATTTAGCGAGCGCTATCACTAGAGTCGATCAGGAAATTCCAGGTAATAAAACAAGTCAATTTTTACTTCCGCAAAACGAAGTTGTTCAATCCCGTCTTCACGGAGAAAGAGATCGCGACTGGTTTCGTTTTCAAATGAAAGCAAATACCGTATACGAAATCAATATGACAAGGGATGATGATCCAAGAAATGCACTCGATACCACAATTATACTTAGGGATAGCGCCGGTAGATTTCTCGCTGAAGATGATGACGGCGGAATGAATCTAGAGTCTCGTCTCACTTACACATCGTCAAAAGATCAGTGGGTTTTTGTTGTAGCCAGACAAGCCAAAAGTGGCAGTACAGGTATTAGTCTTTATGGAAACTATCGAATAAAAATTCAAGTGACTCATAAAGTGAGAGCTTTTACCCAATTCGAATCGGCATTAACCCTAGGCGTAGGAACACCTTCTGAGAAATTCCTGCGTCTCCACGAAGAAAAACACGTTTATAAAGTTTACTTGAGATCAAGTAACTCCTATGAAATCAACGTCCTCGGATCGGGAACGGGGGTTATTACAAATGCTCTCTGCGATACCTATCTCGAAGTTTACAATAAGGGCCGAGTTAAAATAGATGAGGATGATGATTCTGGTCTTAACCTCGATTCAAAGCTCAACTTCAATCCTCCTTCAACAGGCATCTATTACCTGGTAGTGACTCGACCCAATGCAGTTAACTGTTCCGGGCGATATCGATTAAATGTACAGAAAAGGTAGCTTTTAGAATTTCAAAAAAATTAATTTTGGTTGGCGAAGATCTTGAGACCTTCGCCAATCAAAATTAAGAAAGCCAGTACTCACTCCATTTAAGTAGATGAATCACCATTCTCTTCTTCGAGAGACTCTTCGTGACTATTGAAATAACTAAAAATGTTTTGCGCATCTTTTTGTGAAACACTTTTCACAGTCGCCAACTGCTCGACGGAAGCATTCTGAATCTTTTCTAAAGTTTTAAAGTGGCTCAACAGGGCCTTTTTCTTCTTAGGCCCCAGGCCAACGATATCATCTAATTGACTCGAAAAACTCTCTTTATCCCTGAGACTGCGATGAAATTCGATGGCGAAGCGATGGGCTTCGTCGCGCAAACTCACCAGAATCTGAAAGGCACTCGAACCGCTGCGAAAGGTCACAGGATTCGAACGCCCGGGGAGGTAAAAACGCTCTTCGGTTTCTTCGATTTCTTGATCCGAAAACTTCCCCTGGGTCCGTGCTTTAGCCAGTCCCACAACCGGTATATCTTCTCGGCCAATTTCCTTAAGGACTTCCACGGCTACACGCAATTGGCCCTTTCCGCCATCAATGACGATCAACTGAGGGTCTTCGTATTCTTTGTGTTTAAAACGACGCCCAAGAACTTCAGCCATCGAAGCATAATCATTGGGACCGTCAACGGTCTTAATTTTATAGCGCCGATACTGATCCTTATTGGGCTGCCCATCTTCAAAGACCACTTGTGAAGCCACGGAGTTTTTACCTTGAAAATTTGAAATATCGTAACATTCGATGCGATAAGGAAAGTCCGGTAAATGAAACTTCTTCTGGATGAGCTTTAAAGCTTTATTGCGTTTTTCTTCTTTAGAGACCTGGCCCATAAAATGAGATTCTGCATTTTGACGAGCTAAGTGCACCAAGCTCTGCCCGCGAGCACTTCCCCCAAAGTAAACTTGAACCTTGCGACCACTCCGCTCGTGTAGAACCGCAGCCAATAAATTATTGAGATCCTTACCCCAATCGATCGGGACGATCACTTCATCCGGAATCACATTATCTTCATAGTATTGGTTGATAAAAGAAACGAGCCATTCTCTCGGGTCCTCTTTTTTCGAATCCGGATCAATATGAGCAAAAAAGCTCGAGCGATTTCCTATGACTCGCCCCTTTCTTATGTGCAGACTTTCAATAAGAGTTCCACGGTTATCTCCAAAGTAACCAAAGACATCTTGATCCACATCATTGCTTTGGGCGTCGTTCACAACCGTTTGTTGTTCGAGTATTTTCTTGATCGATTCTATCGAGTCGCGAATTTTTGCTGCCGCCTCATAGTTTTCGTTATCGGATTCGGTCCACATCATATCTTCGAGTTCGACAATGACCTTCTTGTTTTGATTCCTTAAAAAGTTGAGAGCCCCTTTGAGATCTTTGCGATAACCCTTTTCGTCAACATAATCGACACAAGGAGCCTTACAACGGCCGATCTGATAGGTCATACAGGGGCGCTTTCTCGACTTCATAAAAGCGTCTTTGCAATCGCGAATCATAAAAGTTTTATTCAAAAACCGAATTGTTTCTTTTACCGCATAACCACTGGTATAAGGACCAAAATAAAGTCCTCCATCGCTCCGAACTTTTCTGGCCACGTACAATCGAGGAAACGAGTCAGCATAACTCACTTTGATGTAGGGATAAGCCTTGTCGTCCTTAAGTCGAATATTATAGCGCGGGCGATGTTTTTTTATGAGCGAAGCCTCTAAGAGAAAGGCTTCGACCTCTGTTTTAGTAAGAATATAATCAATATGATCGATATTCCCCACAAGTAGCTTAGTCTTTGGAGAAATATCTTTCGCTTCAGTAAAGTAACTGCGAACACGGTTCTTTAGATTTTTCGCCTTCCCCACATATATGACTTTCTCGGATTTATTTTTCATCAAATAAACCCCAGCTTGTTTTGGAAAGTCTTTTACTTTTTCTTTAAGCTGTTCTTTTTTCGTGAGGTTTTTATTATCTTCCATGGTCGCGAATCTTAATCTTTAGGCAATTTAGCTGGCTTTTCTAGCTCTTTAAGAGCTTCATTACTCGCCTTATCTATGGAGTCACCCGACATCATGGTCAGCTGAATCACTTCAAGCCGGCGAATTTCATCGCGAAGGTTGGCTGCCTTTTCGAAATCCAATTCCTTCGCCGCCGTCGACTTCTTATTGTGAAGCTTTTTAATTTCCTTGGCCAGATCCTCTGCTGACCCTTTGTAAACGGTTTTGCTTTCGGCCAACTTCATATCCCGTTTGGTCATCCCAGGCAGAGGTGCTGCTGGTGTCGTTGATCCGTAAATTTCCAAAAGCCCCTCTTTCACCTTTTTGCGAATGGTTTTTGGCTCGATCCCATGCTTTTTATTGTAATCCATTTGCTTTTTGCGGCGGCGTTCGGTTTCTTCCATGGCCGCTTTCATACTATCAGTTACTTTTTCACCGTAAAGAATAACACGGCCTTCGGCATTTCGAGCGGCCCTTCCGATGGTCTGAATGAGCGAGCGCTCCGAGCGCAGGAACCCTTCTTTATCCGCATCCGTCACGGCAACGAGTGAAACCTCGGGAATATCGAGTCCCTCGCGAAGAAGGTTAATTCCGATCAAGATATCAAAGACACCAAGGCGAAGATCACGAATAATTTCGGTTCGCTCAACGGTTTTAATATCACTATGAAGGTATTTTACCTTTAATCCAAGACCTTGATAGTACTCGGTGAGATCTTCAGCACTTCTCTTTGTAAGAGTAGTAATAAGAACACGTTCATCTTTTTCCACGCGCAATCGAATTTCACCCAATAGATCATCGACCTGGTGCTTGGCCGGGCGCACTTCTATGACAGGATCAACAAGGCCCGTCGGTCGAATAATTTGTTCAACAATCAATCCTTCACTCTTATTCATTTCGTAGGGTCCCGGAGTTGCCGACACATAAACAACCTTGTCCACGTAGTCTTCAAATTCTTGAAAGTTAAGGGGTCTGTTATCGAGGGCCGATGGCAGGCGAAAGCCGTGTTCGACGAGTGTTGACTTTCTGGCTCGGTCCCCCCGGTACATGCCACCGATTTGCGGTACGGTAATGTGGGATTCATCGATAAAGCAAAGGTATTCTTCTGGAAAGTATTCGAGTAAAGTCGGAGGGGGATCCCCAGGGTTTCGTCCAGTGAGGTGCCGAGAGTAATTCTCAATACCCTGGCAAAACCCCAACTCTTCCATCATTTCAATATCGTAGTAAGTTCTTTGCTCGAGCCTTTGGGCCTCAAGGTATTTCATATTCGAAGTCAATTGATTGAGTCGCTCGCGCAACTCAACTTGAATTGATTCAATGGCTTTTTTCTTTTGATCCTCGGGAGTCACATAATGACTACCAGGATAAATCGCAATTTGATCGAGATCGGCAATGACTTGCCCGCGCAAGGGATCGACCCAGGCTAAGCGATCTACAAAATCTCCAAAGAATTCGACGCGAATAACTTGGGAATCTTCGTAGGGTGGAAAGACTTCGACGATATCTCCCCTAACGCGAAAGGTTCCCCGGTCGAAATCAACATCGTTGCGCTTGTAAAGAATGCGAACGAGTTCGCGCAAGAAGTGATCGCGCTTTAATTCTTTATTGGCAAAAATCTGGAGCATCATATTTTCGTAGGCTTCGGGAGAACCCAAACCGTAGATACAACTGACGGAACTCACGATGATGGTATCTCGTCGATCAAAGAGCGAGCGTGTGGCCGAGTGGCGCATTCGATCGATTTGGTCATTAATCGATGAGTCCTTCTCAATAAAAGTATCTGTCGATGGGATGTAAGCCTCGGGCTGATAGTAATCATAATAACTGACAAAATACTCCACTGCATTGTTGGGGAAGAGCTCTTTAAACTCTCCGTACAATTGAGCGGCCAAGGTTTTATTCGGAGCAAGAATAAGGGCCGGCAAATTAGTGCGTGCAATAGTGTTGGCCATAGAAAATGTTTTTCCACTTCCAGTCACACCGAGAAGTACCTGGTGTTGAGAACCGGATTCAATATGATTCACCATTTGCTTGATCGCCTCGGGCTGATCCCCCGATGGCTTAAAATCACTGATCAATTCCATGTCGCGAACATAGGCGGCTCGCTTGTTGACACTCATCCTCATAAAAACCTCAATTCACTAATCAGGTAGCTTATAGGTCGCCTCCTCTAGAAACAAGCCTCCCATGTCAGAATCGGATTCATTTTTCGAATGAACCTTGATTCGTACTGAGGAGCCTGATAGCTTCCCCTTGAAACAGGGCAAAAATCACCTAATTTAAACACTTTAGCTGGCTAAATTTCAATTGATTTTCAGTTGGAAGAGTTTTAGGGTCCTATCAAAAGCAAGGAGAAATGGATGAAAGGGAATAAAGCAGTTCTTGAAATGCTCAACGAAGTTCTCGAGGGTGAACTCACAGCAATTAATCAGTACTTTCTTCACGCGCGAATCTGTAAAGACTGGGGCTACAATAAACTCGCTGACTATCTCTACAAAGAATCCATAGATGAAATGAAGCATGCTCAAGAACTTATTGATCGCATACTATTTCTTGAAGGACTTCCCAATTTACAAAAACTGGGGGCTCTTAATATTGGCGAAACCGTGCCGGAAATGCTTGAAGGCGATTTAAAGATTGAACAGATTGCCATCCCTCGACTCAAAAAGGGCATTGAACTTTGTAATGATAAAGCTGATCACGGTACGCGAGAACTTCTCGAGCATATTCTTGTGAGCGAAGAAGAACACGTCGACTGGATCGAATCCCAACAGAAGATGATTTCTGATATGGGCTTGCAAAACTACCTCTCTCAACAGATGTAGACTTCCGATTTTCTCTAAATTGCAAACCCAGACAGAATTTTATGGATTTCTTCTATGGCTACTGCATATTTAGCAGCGGCCATATCTGATCTGAGGTCTGATATATCTTCCTCCAAAAATTCGAGTTCTTTCATCAAGAGGCTCAAATCCTGCTCCCATTCAAATTTTAGGGATAATTCGATTTCTTCTATTCTTTGGAGAGCAACAGAGCGAACATCTGAGTTCCCCATCCTAGATGCCAGGTACATAATAACAGATCTCAACTCTCGCATTTGGAGAGCTAAAATTGATAAATTGAGAGCATAAATATTGAGGTCAACCAACCTCTCACCATAGCTTTGATCTCGAGAAGAAATATCCCTAAAGTTAGCGCGTGTCTCCGCGAACCTTTCTTCAAATTCGTCATTAACGGTACCAAGAGCCAAGCTATAGATAAGCGATTGAACGAGAGATTCTATACGATGACTTCCTTGAAAACTCTTTTCAATTTCCCGAATATCTCTTGCGAACTGCCTGACCCTGCTTTTAAATGAAAGTCCTCTAATACTCGGGAGCCCCATTGGCAACCGTGGTAAGGCAAAATCTCCTGTGAAGTTTATTTGGCTCAACACCCCGGAGGCAGCTACATAAGCACTCATCCGCCATTGCTGATGAACTAGCTCAATATAGATATCTAAGTTGGCTTTCAATATTTCTTTCAGGAGATCTTCATCATCTCCTTTTTTTGTCAGGGACGTTACTAAAGTTGCCATTCGCTTGAAACTCTTAATCCGTGGCCGGGGTAATAAAAATTCAGCAGCTAGATTCTTTTTTTCTCGAACTATGAAATTTCTTGCTCTTTGAATCGCAGACCCCGTATTGGCGTCTGACAGCCCTTGTGAATTCATGGCTTTTAACACTTCACTGGAGACATTTTCATACAAGTGCCACCGAGTTATGCCCTGATCTTCAAGGAAGGCCCCTTTAAGGACTGCAAGCATTTCAACAACGATCTCATCATGATTGAGCTCCAACAATTCTTGGGCATCCCGGTTTCCCGTAAGATTATGTAATGCTTTTCCTAGAAGTACTCCGTAAAATGGACTCCGAATATATCCCGCGAACTGCTCTAGATGACGAACCTTCGCTTTCGCTCTGGCATAATGAGGTTCAATGACTTCTGTGAAATCTCTTTCTTGCCCTGCAGGAAGTGATAAGTGGGCAAGAATCTGCAATTCGCAGCTCGTCTTTGCAAAAGAAGGCAATCCAAAGCTAAAAATTACTAAAAAAAGAAACCTAGATAGAATTTTTCTATGTGACCGGCTATTTAGCAGCAAATAAAAATACTCCGAGTTATATCAATTATTCGAAGCCATTTAATTGCAATAATTTATCCATGAATAAATTTAAAGATTGATTCCTACAGCCTAAGCCGTCTGCTGGGGATCGGTGTCTTGGACCTCTTGCGGGTTTGCTTGATCGATCATCTCCTGGATCTTCTCTTGGCAGATTCCACAGCTGGTTCCAGCTCCGGTTTTTTCGCAAATCTTCTGGAGTGAACACGGGCCGCCATGTTCGATTTCCGACTGTATTTGCTGATCTCTTACTGCTTTACAAACACAAACTATCATGAAGACTAATTTCGGCGAAAACCCCCTATTTAGCAATCGAAAGCTTTTATCAATAAACTTTCATGTAAAGAATTCTATCATTTCGCCTATTTAGACATTTGATTTTCAATACCACTCTCAATAGCTTTTCATTTGGACCTTATAGGTAATATTGCCTCCGCTAATGGGAATGATTTTCCCAAAATGAAACACCTCTAAAGCCACTCCCCAAGGGCCTCTGCGGTTACTAAATTTCACCTTCGCCGTAATATTTTACGCCCTGACCGAGCCAAATAACTAAGCTACCATCGGTAGTAACAGCAAAAAGGAAATCGAATGATCGAAACACAGCTCGAAAATGTGATCGCTTGGATGAAAGAAAAACTCACCAAAGGAAATTATAAAACCATCGAAATCATCGGAGACCGACAACTCGATCGCGCGCCTAATCTGACTTGCCTCGCCCACTCCGGCCCCGAAAAAACCGACTTTCTCGACATCCCAAAAGACTTTTATCGACAAATATTTGAACTCTTAAAAAACACCCAGATTTCAGAAAAGGATACGAGCTATTTTGAAATCAAAATAATGGCACCTGACGAAATCAAACATATTAAACTCATTTCTCGGGCCAAAGAATACGAAGAAAAAGTCGAGATCGCCAAAAAAGAATATATCGCAAGTTTTCCACAAGAGCCTTTTGGTAAAGACTTCGCCAAACTTGTTGCCGATAGCCTCGAGGAGTTAGGAGAACTCACAAAAACTATTGATCCTCGAGACAACACGGGCTTCGTTTTATGGCAAAACAATCAAGGTGGATTCGACCTCGGTACCTATGGATTTGGACAAAGAGAAAGTCTTAAAAACCTTCCCAACAAAGATCAATTTATCGAGTGGATGAGTCAAGAGTCCCCGCGATCATTCTTAGAACTGGGGCTCCCTCTTAAGTCCGTAGAAATCATTGATCTGATTAAGATACA
Source organism: Bdellovibrionia bacterium (assembly GCA_030424665.1). Lineage (GTDB taxonomy): Bacteria > Bdellovibrionota > Bdellovibrionia > Bdellovibrionales > JAGQZY01 > JAUHWN01. The sequence goes on from JAUHWN010000050.1 coordinate 14,899, forward strand.
GCAGATTATCCACAGAAGAAAACTCTAGAGGGCGGCAAGGGCCTTCTCGGCGCGCTCAATGAGCGACTTGGTTGGAATGAGGGGCACGAGTTCTTTGAGCTCGGCTCCGTGGGGTTTTCCAATGATGGCCACGCGGATGGGCATAAAAAGGAACTTACCCTTAACACCGGCTTTCTCTTTTACGGCGTCTTGCATTTCAGAAAAGTCGTCGGCAGTGAGGTATTGTTTATCGCGGGTTTTCAGTTCGGCAATCCAAGTTGCAAAAACATCTTTGGTCGAATCCCAAGAAAGTGCGTCCTTAGCCGCCTCATCGATAGCAAAGCTCTTATCATTCATAGGAGCAAATAGCTCCATGGCATCAGAAAGCTTATCCATACGAGTTTTATAAGTCTCCATGGCCGCATTCACCCAGACTTCATTCACCGAATCGGTGTCGATAACTCCTTCAAGCCAAGGAAGAACCTCTTGCCACAAACTTTGATTATCGAGCTCTTTAATGTGTTGAGAATTGACCCAAGATAGCTTTTCCTCATCAAAAACAGCGGGAGATTTATTCACGCGCGAGATTGAGAAGATTTTTACAAGCTCTTCGAACTTAAAAATATCTTTTTCATCGGGATGGGACCATCCGAGTAATGAAATATAATTGATAAGGGCATCGGGTAAAAAGCCTGTCGTGTGGTACTCATTACAACTAGTAGCTCCGTGGCGCTTCGATAGTTTTTGTTTGTCCGGCCCCAAGATCAATGACATATGACCGAATTGCGGCAGAACAAAGTCACTGGCAAAATACTTCTTAAGACTCTCTTCTGACTTTTTAAAGTCTTCTTCAGAAGGCTTAGCACCACTGTGAACTTTTTCGAGTTTGTCTTTAACAAAGCCTATGAAATCCGGGGATTGAAAGAACTCTAGAACTTCTTTTTGCTGATCAGAACTCTTATGGAGCCCCTCGAGAAGCTCATAAATCATAAGCTGTCTCAGAGTATTGCTTAAGTGCTCTTCAGCACGAAGAACGTGACTGATCGACATCAATGCATCATCAATCGCACAACAAAAGTTATAAACCGGCATCCCGTTTGAGCGAAGAATAACAAAGTCGCCAACCATATCGGATTTAAACTCGACATCTCCGCGAACAAGATCATTGACCTTAAAAGTCTTTTCAAAAGAGTTGATCAAGCGAACTGCACCCAGCTCCCCATTTTTAACGCGCTCTAAGCCCTCTTCATAATTCACAAGTGTTTCTGGGCGCGGAATACTGTGGCCATCGGCACTTTGCTTTTTAAGAGCATCGAGTTCTTCGTCGGTGCGAAAATCAAAATAGGCTTTGCCATTCTTTAGAAGAAAATGGCCAATGGCTTGATAGATCGCCTGGCGACGACTTTGCCTGTATGGCCCGTACTCGCCCTCATCGGCGAGAGTTCCTGCATTAGGGCCTTCATCCCAATCAAGGCCCAACCACTGGAGATCCCCAATCTGCATCTTCAGAGCCTCTTCTGTGCTTCTCTCGAGATCTGTGTCCTCCACTCTCAATACGAACTCGCCACCCTGGCTTTTTGCAAACAGGTAATTAAATAGGGCCGTCCGGGCTCCTCCAACGTGAAGGTAACCGGTGGGGCTAGGGGCAAAGCGAACGCGAATATCAGACATGGTTTTCTCCTGATCGGTCTATAACGAGAGCCTAGTTAAACTACGAAATGATCTTCAGAACAACCTAAACTCTTGGCGTCAATTAGATTCTCCGTCGCGCTCCCGAGTCATCCACAATGATTCCAATGGAAATGGGAAGCGATAAGATAGAGCCAGTTTCATGTCTCCGAGTAAGACGGCTTCGTTAGACGCCTTTGTCTCCAGAATTGGCTTTAAAATCTCAAATTCTCTTTGATTGAGATAAATCCTCAAACGGTTATTTGAAGGGCTGGACTGCGTTCTCTCGTGGTCGATCCCCGGAAGCCCATCCGGCCATTTTATTGCCGTTTTCGCATATGAAAAATCCCACAGAAGAACTTCTATGAATTGGGGTAACCATGGTTTTGCTCCCGAAACCTTAAAACTACAGATATGGTTAAAGAGGTTTTTTAAAGGCCCCTCTAGAAGTTTTTGGTTTTCCCACAGATTACCGTAAATATTTATTTTTCTAAAAAGCTCGCCATCTCTGAAAAAATAGAAAAAATTATCGGGCTGAGATGTTGGCAGCAAATCCTCATTAAAACTTTGATGTTCATTGCCCATTGCTTCCAAAGTAAGATTATCGATTTCTACTAAACTCGCCTGGTCCAATTCTCCGGAGAAAAAACTGCGTTTTTCTCGATCCAAGTATATAACTTGACCATTATTGTATAAAGCAAAGTGGGGCGAGTCCGAGCCAATTACAGAGTTCCATGGATCCATTTCAATAAAAATAAATTTTGGATATTTATACTCACCCATTTTTCACCATCATGACTCCCCCGTGGGAACCTCTATTCAATCAATAAGCTAATGAAGACGCCACAAAAAAAACCGAGCTTTTAAAGCTCGGTTTATTGTAGGCGCAATCTATTGTGAAAAATCTTAGAGGCCGAAGATTGCCTTTACTTCGTCTTGAGTTTCGAGCTCTTCGCGGCTTTTCGCTAAAGAAAGCTCTTTTAAAAGAAGAGTGCGAGCCGTGTCGAGCATCTTGCGCTCACCAAAGCTCAATTCTTTTTCAACCTTGAGTAAGAAGAGATCTCTGAGTACTTCAGCGATTTCATAGACAGAACCTGTCTTGATCTTCTCCATATATTCGCGGTATCGACGGTTCCAAGTTTGGTTGTCGATTTTAATGTCTTTTTCTTTGAGGATGCCGATTACAGTATCAGCTTCTTCACTAGAAATGATGGGTCTTAAACCCACTTGAGCGACGTTATCCATGGGAATCATGATTTTCATCCCACTATCAATGATTTTGATCGAGTAAAAAGTCTGCTTTTTACCGAAAATCTCTTTAGTTTCTATCGCAGTGACTTGGCCGACGCCATGTCCTGGATAGACGGCGTTGTCACCTACGTTAAATTGCGCCATCGGTCCTCCGATTTGTTCCCTGCCCATTAATCTCAAAATGAGACAACCCGACCACGAAGTTATATCACTTTTGACACAGATTATCAAGGCGTGCTATAAGCCCTGAACCTTATTTTTCGAATATTTTCAAACTCATGAAATCAGACCCTAAATTTGTGACAAATATTGTCATTATTGAGGTTTATGGCTGATCACCAAGGAGTAGGATTGGGGGCCCATCGGAACATTTGAGCCCATCACTCGAAGCACGTATCGCCCCGGAGCCAAGCGCAAATCCTGATGCTCAAAGTTATCCAAGTGATTCTCATAAACCTGGCTCTGGCCATTTTCGTTGAATAATACCATATCCAGGTCATTAACCAGGGCCGTTTCACTACCTGGAGCCGCGGGGTAATCCGTCCACACCAATGTCATCGAAACCAGGGACGTCTGCTGGAGGCTAAATGAATAATCCTGACTCTGACCCTGATTTAAACCCTCAAGGCGGTCCTCTAGGACGAGCTTGTTCTGCCGAAGGCTTGCACTCCCCTGAACCATTCCAAATCCACTTTGAAAGCTGGGGCGGGGTCGATCAATTTCTTGGGTACGCGTCCCTTCGCCGTATTGACCGGGGTACAAATCGAGAGCCGAGTTCATTAAAAGAGCTTTAATAAACGAAGCCGACGGGTTGCTTCGCGAGTAGTAGGTTTTCAAACCCTGTCGCACCAGGGCCGCCATACCAGCAACTAAGGGCGCGGACATGGATGTTCCTCCGGTCCAATTGTAATACTCGTTGTAGTCACCCCATAAACCAATCGCCCCTGGCGCATGACTTCGAGTGCTGAGTAAGTTAGTACCGGGCGCTACGACCTCCGGTTTTGTTCGCCCATCAAGGGTGGGACCGCGACCACTAAAAGGAGCCAGCCCCTGCACATTATCCGAAAGATGATTGCTCGCTAGGGGTTCAACGGGAAACCTCTGGTTCAATGAATTCACTTGAGCCGCGGGCAACTGAATTCCACCCACAAAATTGAGGTTCTCATTGGCTCCAACACTTAATACATTCTTTGCCGTTGCCGGCGAAGCGATCGAAGCCAGATCCACCTTGCCATCTCCATCCCAATCACCCGCGAAATTTCCGACGGCTGTAACAAAAAGCATGTCGGGATTCTCCCAAACGAAGCGATCAAAGTCGTAAGAAAGTCCATTGTACTCCCCTAGATCCTGGCTCGATCCCCAAGAGTTAACGTGAATGCGACTGCCGGCCCCATAGGCCTCTAAAAAAAACTCACTGAGATTTCCGGGTAAACTAAAGCCACCAAAACTCTTAGAGTAAATATCTTGAACGATAGAAGCTGCCATAGGGGCCACCCCAATGACCTGCCCATTAGAAGACCGTCCCTGTCCGAGGGCCAAGCCTGCGACATTGGTTCCATGCCCATAATCATCGCGCCAATCGGTTTCGTTGTAGATGTAAGAGAGACCACCAATAAAGTTTTCAATCAGGTCAGGATGAAGCCCCTCTTGGCCCGCACTCAATCCGGTATCGGCAAAACTGATTATTTCACCCTGGCCCATAATTTGATTTTGCCAAAGACTCTCAACATCAAGGGCCCACAAACCCGATTCCGTACCCGACAGGTCGGCGTAATCATCCCTTCCTGGTGTGCTCGATGCATTGTGAATGATGATGTTAAAACTTTCTAAATCTGGGAGTTTTTCTAAGAAGACGACATCTCTACTTTTTGCACGATCTTTAAATTTTTTGAAATCCAGGTACTCCGTTACTTTTTCAAGACGACCTGACCCCGTTTTATAGAGAACAAAAACTCCGGGAACAAAATCACTCTCGATGGTTTGCCGCTGCGAAAGAGCTTCACCACTTCGATCTCTACAATCAAGATCGAGTAAGGCCTTTGTGACATCGCCACGAACGACAAAGGTTCTTTTACCAGGGTCAAAAAGCTCAATGACAAGCTCATACTCTTTTAAAGAATCATTGGTAACTGCATGGGAACACTCAAGCCAGTGAACAGAGTTTGACGGCTTTTGCCTATAGAACTCCCTGGCCCCGTAAATCAGAGCACAAATCAGAAAAGTATGTACCATGGCCCGACTCAAGGGCATAAGACCTGCGATAAGCCCCTCCTTCGCAGTGCCCGGAAGACTACTGATTTTCAGACTTAATGTAAATAAGACCCTCAGAAATTGCTGAAATCCTGTATTTTTAACCCTGAAAAAATGACGAAAACCCGATAATTTGCAAAAAATCAATTGCGCAAGCCGCTAACTAACCGATAAAGGCGAGCGCTTTATTTCCCTGGGTTTTTAGGAGCTCTTCACGAATAGCTCGGTTTTCGGGCCTTTTAAGTTGTGGATCACTTTGCAGGATTTCAAAGGCGACCTTTCGAGCCTGTTTGAGAATATCAAAATCGCGCACGAGATTGGCCATTTTAAATCCGGGTAAGCCCGACTGGCGCGCACCCATAAACTCTCCGGGCCCACGAATTTCTAAATCCGCTTCTGAAATTTTAAAACCATCTTCGGATTGCTCCATAATTCGACAGCGCTCGGCTGACTCTTTTGAAACGGCCTTACCTAGAACGAGTACGCAATAGCTACGATGGGAGCCTCTTCCCACTCGCCCCCGCAACTGGTGAAGTTGCGATAAGCCAAAGCGTTCAGCGTGCTCGATCACCATGATATTGGCGTTGGGAACATCAACGCCCACCTCAATAACTGTCGTCGAAACCAAAATATCAAAATCTCCAGCCCGAAACTGTCCCATGACTTCGTCTTTTTCATGGGCCTTCATCTTTCCATGGAGAAGTCCGACTCGGTAATCCGTAAAACGCTCACAAAGAATGCGATGTTCTTCCATGGCGTTTTTTAATTCGATTTTTTCGCTCTCTTCAACAAGGGGGTAAACCACATAAGCCTGACGGCCTTTAGCCAGTTGCTTTTCGACAAAATCAAAAACCTTAGGTCTGCGGCTTTCGTAGGTGACCCTTGTGAGTATGGGCTGGCGCCCCTTGGGTCTCTCGTTAATAATTGAAACATCAAGGTCACCATAGACTGTCATCGCCAAAGTTCGTGGAATTGGAGTCGCAGTCATTAAGAGTAAATGGGGTGATATTCCCTTTTGCTTGAGCTTATGCCTTTGCTCGACTCCAAACCTGTGTTGCTCATCGATGACAACCAAGGCAAGATTTTTAAATTCAACCTGATCTTGAATAAGTGAGTGGGTGCCAACAATAAGGTCAATGTCCCCGCGAACCAATTCTTCTAATATTTTATTTTTCTCTGAAGCTTTCATGGAACCGGTAAGGAGTTCGATTCGAATCCCCATGCTTTTAAAAAGCTCATTGGAATTTTTAAAGTGCTGCTCTGCTAGTATTTCCGTCGGAACCATCACTGCCGCCTGATAGCCATTTTCGATAGCGACCAGGCAACTCATTAAAGCCACGAGAGTCTTTCCTGAACCCACATCTCCCTGAACCATGCGATGCATAGGGTGAGGTTTTGAAATATCTTCGAGAATTTCAGCAAAACAATTCTTTTGTGCTCCGGTGAGCTCAAAGGGCAAGCTCGCCTTCAGTTTATCGACTTTTTCGAGGAGCTTTTTCATGGCGGGAGCCTTGTCGCGCTTTAGACCCATGCGTTTAGCGGCCAAGAAGAGCTCCAACCAAAAAAACTCTTCAAAAATAATTCGACGATGATAATCCGATTTGCCCTCAATAAAGCTTCGCCCGGCCTCTTTAGGAGGCTGGTGAATAAATTTGAGGGCTTCAAAGCGATTGGGCAACTTTTCTCGATCCCTAATTCGCTGAGGCAGTGGATCCATCGCCTGAAGGTCAATCGAGGAGTTGGACTTCAAATCCACCATTGCTTTAGAAATTATTTTTCGAAGTTTGGTTGAAGATAGTCCCTCAGTTTCTGGGTAAATCGGAAGAAGCTCGTCCTCGACAACCTCGTCTTTTCTCACTTCGTGAATGTCTGGATGATGAAACTCAAGTTTTCCTCGATAGAGAATCACTTTTCCAATAACTCGCACTTCGGTACCATGACTGAAGCGCTCGAAATACCCCTTGTAGGGTACTCGAAAATATTTGCAGTGAATTCGACCGGCATCATCGGCGATCAATACATCGTAGATCTTTCGCCTAGATCGACCCAAATTGTAGCTAGAAACTTTTAAAACTTTTGCGGTCAACGAAACCACGTCCCCGGGCTGCAGCGAAGAAATACTACGGGCCGCCCGGCGATCTTCATAGGTTCTTGGATAGAACTCCATAAGGTCGCCCACCTGGCGCAGGCCTTTTTTTCCGAGAATTTCACTCAATCTCGGGCCAACGCCTTTAACAAATTGTAGGGGTGTATCCAGGTACAGAGCCATATACCATTTATCATCCGCTTAATGATCCGAGTCAATGGTCTAGGGTCTAATTTGAGAGGGGCCTACAGGCCCTTTAGATGTATGGGGGCGTCTAAAAAAGGGCCACACTTTCAATGATTTACAGTAAGAAGCTAGAATCCTTTTCACAGCCATGGCACAATAATCCCATGGAATTAAACGAAAGTTTCAAAATCAGAGTGGGCAGCCTTCTTCCAGATCGTCCTTTGCCATTTGACCTCTTTATTTTTCTCAATAAAAAAATGGTTCACTACTTGCGAAGTGGAGATGAACTTTCTCAAGATAAAATCAATAAACTAGATCGCGCGGATGTTTTCTACGTCCCGCTCGGGCAACGCCAAGATTACAAGAACTTTGTTTACCAACGTCTTAACGAAGACAATTTAAAAACAGAAGTAAAAGCGCAAATCCTTCGCGAAAGTTCTATCACACTCGTCGACGAAATATTTGAAAACCCCGATGTGGGTTCCGCTCTGACTGACTCCAAAGAAGTCATCGGTGAATTTGTTAAGTTCGTTGATGAGGCGCCAGAGGGGCTTTCCCACCTCATTCACTTGAGTAGTCACGACTTTTACACCTATAACCATTCCCTCGACGTGAGTATCTATGCACTGGGACTCGGTATGGCCGTCGGTTACAAAGGTGAAGAGCTTCAAGAATTGGGGCGTGGGTCGATCTTTCACGATATTGGTAAACGCCTGGTCGATGTGAATATTATTTGTAAAAACGGAGCCCTCGACGAGGTGGAATGGGCGCAGATGCAACAGCATCCGACCTTTGGTTTGCAGATTCTCGATGAATACGATGTCTCCGAAGAAATCAAAGCCTGTTGCTTTGAACATCACGAAAACTTTTTGGGCAATGGGTATCCCCAGCAGTTAGATGGCGATGAAATCCACCCCATGGCCCGAATTGTGGCCTTAACGGACACCTACGATGCGCTCACAACCAAGCGTTCCTACAACAAACCAATGCTGCCCCGTGAGGCCATCGAGTTTATGACCCAAAAATTGGCCCAGAGATACGACCCTGACCTCCTCAAGGCCATGAACGAAGTCATGGTCCGCATGGACAAGGACAAAGCTTCCGCATAACAGCCAAACACATTGCATTCCGTCATTGGCCGTGGCGTCCCGACCTTTGACAAGGGATCACTTCTGCAAAACAATGTGGTCATTCTGAAGAGGGAGGTTTCGATATGTCGAAATGGATAGCAACTTTGATAATGAGTTTGATGTTTTTTCCTATGGTCTCTGAAGCGGGTCTTTACACCCAATGCCGTGAAAAGGGCTGGGGCGGACAGAGTCACGAAAAATGCGCAAATATAAATGTAGGATATATGCAGTGTCGCAACTACAGCTGGAATGGCCAAAGCCACGATACCTGTGTGAATGCGGGAGCAGGATACCGTGATTGTCGCGAATATGGTTTTTTAAATCAAAGCCATGAAAAATGTGTGAACGCTCGCAGTGGATACCGTCTATGCCGAGAGTATGGCTGGGGACAAAGTCACGACAAGTGCGTAAACGCCGGCCCTGAGTATGTTGAATGTCGTGAATACGGCTGGGGACAGAGCCATGAAACCTGTATTGAAATTTCAGTTCCCGATGTCAGAGGACCGGAAACTGACACTATGGGCGCTCCAGAAACAGCTCCGCAAGAGTAAAACGCCCATCCAAATCAATTTTTTCACTAAGGCCTTTCTTTTGAAAGGCCTTTTTCTATTTGCTGCAATTGCCTTTCAAACTTTATAGAAGTACCGAGCGCCTTCATTAATGTTTCGCTATGGATTTTCTTATAATGATCGGCTTCAAGCCAAAGATCTTCAAAAAGTAAAGACGTGGCCCCATGAAGACTTGAAGGAAAAGCACCATCCTCTTTTTCGCCGTAACTGACAATAAGTCCTCGCTGATACAATTGCTTCATCGCCCGGTTGTAAAAACGCGCCATATCCTTTCCTTGAAGTTCACAGAGGGCCTTGATTTCTTTGGTCGACAAGGGAGAGTTATGCTCCAACTCTTCATAAATCTGCCTCGCCTCGCGGGTCAGTCCAAAAAAGAGGTCAAACTGACTTTTTAAGTGCGAGAGATAAGCCGTAAAAACCTCTTTTGAAAAAAAGGTAGCTCGACTCTGAAACCATTTTGAGTAGACCACTTCTCCCGAGTCGGAAAGCTCCTTCATAAGGTGCCAAAGCTTAACAACACGGTTGTCACCTGTAACATCCCAATCCCAGCGCATGGTGGAGCGTGGGTGCAGACAATACCAAAGAGACATGGGGTCTTTGCCATCTTTAATCGGAAAGACTAAGAGTATTCCCCGTTTTTCAATGTGTTCAATGGCTTTTACTTTACTCACTTCGATCACCTAGTGAGGAAAGGTGTTTAATCACTTCGATCTGCTCGGTAAAAGACAGGCCGAGCCTGTCATTCTGGTCTTTAATAAATTCTAACTGCTTTATCGCTCCTCGAATCGCATCTCTTTCCATCTCTCTCTTAGAGTCTTCTTCAAGGCCCTTAAGAATCCGGTCATATCTTGACCTTAATGTCTCTAACAAACTCGCCAATTCATCTAAGCTCTGTTTTTGGCTTTCAAAATATTGAATTACGGCATCAAATTTCATTTGATCACGGACCGAGAACAAAACTGACCTTTGTCCACTGCTGAGTAAACTGAGAGCTCTTTGCTGTAAGTCATAGTTTTGAACCCAGGGATGGTTACTTTCAGAGGCTTTGTCCAGATAATAATCCGAAACATAGAAATGAAGCTTTTCCATAGCCTTTATTGATTCAACAACGCTTTCTTGACCAATTAGGCGATCTACCTCTTTGATTCGGTCACTGACTTCTTTATAAGTGGTCGTTTTAAACTCGAGTTGCGTCTGTAGAGAGTCTAATTGCGCCCAAGTCTCTCTAGCGAGAGCCCTCACACCCTTTCTTGCTCTGATGTATTGAATTCTCTTACTGATTCGGGCCATTGGAGTTAATAGGCCGCTGCGAACAGATTTACTAACAACTGAAATAACGGCGGGACCTAAGATTCCCGAGAAGATAGTTCCTCCGGCCAAACTCATTCCCCACACATGATTGATATTAGGTATTAATCCAGGCATAACTCCCGTCGAGGGAAGTATTACTAGAGCGGCCATAATGGCCGCTAGAGGTTGCAAAAGTCGAGGTGCACTTTCAATAATACGACCATTGATTTTTGAACTGATTAATCCCCATTTGGCGCTAAACCGTAGATACTCAAGCTGTCTTAGCTCCAATTCCACATAATAGTTAAAAAACTGAATAAGTGCTGGCTGATCTACTTCAAAGAAATCGAGAAAGACCCGTGCTGAGGGCAATTCAACTTCGGTAATACCTATTGAATTCATGAGCTCTTCGTCTGTCATTCTTCTGGCCTCGCCAAGGAAATCCAAAAGATGTGATTGTATATTGGTAACAGGGTTTCGATTGCCCGGTTCGGTAACTAACGAGGCCAGGGTTTTCAAATAGTCAATATTCAGATCAATTCGTCGCAATAAATCTTCTCTTTTTACGAGAGCTGGTGTGAAGAATCCCTCTTCGTATTCTTTAGGGTACTGCAAATAAAGATCGCCAAGTACATAACTTTTTGTCTCCGAGAGAAGACGTTCCAATATGTAGTTTACAAGTTTTTTTTGAACTTTATTGCTCGGGCGACGCGATTCACTAGGTAACTTTTCTGCAGCATCTATAAAAGCCGGTAGCTGACCATTACGAAAGTGACCGTAACAATTGCCCAAATTGGCAACAGAAAGGTTCGGTAACGACAAAAAAATAAAAATGATGATTAATCTAGCCACTAAAAATGCTCCTTACAGAGCATTTTTTCAAAGCACGAAGCGTGCCTATATTTGAAATCGCCTCTATTCAATCCTATTCATCGAGCATCCGAGTGGCTAAATAGGAAGGACTGATGAAGCCACCGGGGGCGAGATCAGCAAAGCGCGAATGATCGCGAATCTGAAATTCAGGATTCCAGTTCTCGACTATTTTAAAAATAGCTTTGTGCGCATGAGAGTCGATCCAATCGGTATCGTGGCGAAAGCTCGTTAGAACATTAAATGCCGTGGCTTTGTCGATCGTCCAAGTATTGGCGTTGTTTCTACGCAATTTACTGAGTGCCAGAGCATTTTCGTTTTCAGGCCGAATTCCCCAAGCACTGGTTGTGTCACTTCGCTTTAAATTAGCTTCAATGGCGGTCTTCACACCGGGGAGAACGTAAAAATCTAAAGGTAAATAGGCTTCGACTTCGGAGGAGCCCATAGTTTGTCGACTTCTTGTAAAACTCAAAAGGGCTTGAGCCGCCTTTTGACGAACTTTAGAATGAGTAATGAAATATCTCAGTTCCTTTCCTGTACTCATCTGTACAGAAAGATGATCACGGGTCACTCTGTAAACATGAAAGTCAGAGAGGGCTCGATAATAGGTTTTCAATTGCTTCCAATTGATGTCTTTACCCTGGATGGTCAAAGATTCTCCAGCTAAAAAGTCAGAAACAATTTTCTTTTGACTTGTTTTTTTGACCCTAACTTCTTTAAGAATATTTTTGAGCTCTACCACTTGGATTTTTCGATCCTCTAAATTGAGCTCTTCGGTACTGCGCTCAGATGAAAGGGCAATAGCCCCATTGGCACCAAGAAGAATTAATAGAATCATGCTGTAAATCGTTTTTGTAAGTGCTTTCATACACACTCCTTATTTCTTCCCCTCTACACCGTTTATAATTCAAGCTTCATGCCCCCCAATTTCAACTGGTTCGATGTCACAAAATAAAACGTATTAAAATGAGACAGAAGTCCCTTTTAGTATACAACTGTTAAGGCTTTTAACAGTTCTGGGTCTAACGAGGTAACCTGTTGATATTTGGCTGGATCCCTTATTGCTTTTAAAAAGAGCGTAGTTAAAAGGGAGGGTTTGTGAGACTTTTGTTTGCGCGATTGTTAATTCTATTTTTTGGTTTGTTTATTTACAACTTGAGCTTCGCTAATTGCCTTTGGGGTAGCTGTGATACCAACCCTTTTATGAGTGATTCTCCGAATCGATCGGAATCAAAATCTACAGAGCAGAACAGCACTAACTACTTTGAAAATTCAATTGATGGAAATCCCATTATAGGCGTCAATTTTAATGACTTTAATAGCGAAGGAATCCAGTGTTTGGTTGAAAAGGGAGTGCTTCCCGATACTTCCAGCGAATTAATCGCCGGGAGTGACGGGGGAACCATTTCGGGAGCCCCTGGAGAGGGTTATGCTCATCACCTCTTTGATCATTCTCGAGTCCAACCCAATGGAGGAAATAGCGCCATTCTTCCCGAAGCCAATGGATATCGTTTTTCTATGACTTTGCAATTTACAGTCGATGGATCAGATGCCTATCGAGAGCAAAGAGAAATTATTTCTGAATGCTTTGATTCGCCATTGATTTCACGATCTCAAGAAGGGCAACCACGTGTCGTTCCTGTAAGGGCTCCAGCTCCTGTCAGTTATGGTGATGATGGTATCGAAATTTAGTCGATCTGTGTTTTCACCGCTCTAAAGTAGTACACTTCCTGTCAAAGATGAAACTCCATGTTTCATCTTTTAGAACGAAACGCCGATTCGTATAAGGCAAACCAATCAAAATAGAGGACCGATGATAACGAATAGAGAGTTTCAAAGCAAAAACTGTCTCATGTTAGTACTTTCTATAATTCTGATGAGCTTAAACAGTGGGGCTAATACGGATCTGTTCTTTGTGGATCCCGACAGTCAACCGCCACAAAATCAATCAACTCTAGGTCAACCTGACTTTACTGACTTCAATCTCAGAGAACGGGACCTCATGACCACCGGAGAAG
>JAUHWN010000208.1 GCA_030424665.1 Bdellovibrionia bacterium
GGGAAAGACTTTATCAATGAAGACTCCGACCCAAGTGATGACCATGGTCACGGCAGTCATGTCGCCGGAATAATTGGTGCTAGCTCAAACAATGGGTTGGGAGTGACAGGAGTCCTTTCGGGAAAAGTTCAACTCATCCCCATTAAAGTTCTTAACGACCAGGGTGCCGGCGATTATGGTGCCCTCGCCAATGGCATAAAGTGGGCTGTAGAAAACGGAGCCGAAGTCATTAATATTAGTATTAATGGATCAGGAAAAAACGCAGTTCTTGAGGACACGTTACGAAGGGCCGCAAAAAAAGCTGTGATTATTGCTTCGGCCGGTAACGACGGTGAATTAATTAACTCTGATTTTTTTCCCACGCCGGGAGCCTACACTCGAGGTCTCGGTGGAATGGTCAACGTCGGTAGTATTGACTCAAAGTCAGGGGATATCAGCTATTTTTCTAACTACAGTAATCGATATGTCGACATTCTAGCACCCGGTTCAGAATCAAGTAGCCGCAATGCCGGAATTCTTTCGACCCACTTGAATGGAAGCTATAAACGTCTTAGCGGTACTTCAATGGCGGCTCCCATGGTTTCCGCTGCCGCAGGCCTCGCGGTTTCCTTTTTTAAAAGTTACAACATCCCCTACTCTCCACGAGATATAGAAGAACTACTTGAAGATGCTTCTTATAAAGATCCTTTTCTTAACGAACATGCAAAAGATGGAAACGTCCTTCGAATGCAGCTCCTCGATCGCTACCTTTACAAAAAATATCTCATCATGAGCGAAGGAGGTCTAAGAAATGATCTATAGACCTTCAATAAAAATATTTCTATTTTCACTTTGCTTTTTGCTCACAATCTCGTTTCAAAATTGTAGTCGCTTTACTGCTAAACTCAAAAAGAACCAGGATTTTAGCTTTCTCAACTTCGAAGAACAAAGAATCCCGGATGAAGACCGCATTGATCCCGACTGTATGACAAAGAACGAGTACGATAGCTGCATCTTTTTTAAAAACCCCATCTATCAGAATCAAGAAGCTATTTCTGATGAAAGTTGGGGGCCGAGCCAATTTGATCACCTTCAGGTTTTCGGAGTTAAGTTAAGAAATCGCAGTAGTATTCTATTAGAAAATGCCAGAGTAAAAGTTCTTACCAAAAAAGCTCCACGCGTAATTATAAGGGGCACAAGTTTTAAGCCCCTCGCCAGTGCCGACAATAGCAAGCAATTGGCCCAAGTAATGGCCTACTACTATTCAGAACGGTTCTTTGGTTTTTTTGAAGAGGCCCTACCCTCGGCAGTCACTAGCCAAATATTTAAAATCATAGTCGACGATGATTTTACTGGCTACGTTCCTAAGGCTAATTCAATTCATCTCAGCGAGAGCGAACCAGGAAAACCTCTGGCTTATGATGCTTCAGTCCTCGTGCATTTTCTCGGACTCTCTGTCGCTCACTTGGCATCCGGAGGCAGACTCAGTCCCGAACATATCGATCGAAATCACGAAGACTGTATGAGTACTCCCAACAATTGTTGTCGTTCGGCCAAGGGGTGCGCCAATGCAATTCTCTCAGGGGTTGGCGACTACTTTGTGGCACTTATGTTTCCGGAAAGCCCTAGTACCGGTCAAACCTATGCTAATAGCATCAGTGGTCAGTCTGTCTGTGACATTACAAGAAACCTCAACATCAGCTCTAAAAACACTTCAATGGATAACTATTACGCCTGCGAGGATAAAAAAGGTAATGGCCAGGTGACAGCCCTTGGAATCACCTATGCATCGGCCTGGTGGAACTCCCGCGAGCACCTTAAAAGAATTGCTGACCCCCACTTAGTTTCTCGCTTTGACTCCCTTTTTATAAGGCACCTGAGCGATCTCGACGGGCGAGATACTTTTTCGTCGGCCCTTAACAAGATCTTAGAGTTGGATCGAGCGATGAATGAGGCCGTTTTCAGCCCTATCATCAGGTCAGAATTTCAAAAACTTGGAATTATTTCAGAGTAAAAAGTCCCATTGCGTAAATATCACAAAAGTTCCTAAACACTTAATATTCTTTGATTTATTAAGACTCGTACACGCAAGAAGACCCTTTTTGTCTGAACTTAAAAACTTTACAGAGATAGCGACTTTGATAAAGTTTTAAGGCCGACATCACAGGGAGGGGACGATGTCATCTTTTAAAATAATTATAGCATTACTAGTATCAACGATGTTCTTTGCTGCTTGCGGTGGCGGTGGTTCCAACGGAGGGAACCCCAATCAACCAAACGGACCGGGGAACTTTTCATCATTCTCTTGCGAACAAGCCAATGACAAAGGGGCACAATTAGCCGGTGGAAGTATTGCTTCAACCAATACAAAGTCTTCCCCGTTTTTCGGAAAACTCTTCAATCAAGATTATCTGGAAGTGATGTTTAGCCTCACGCCTGAAGAAACTTGGGATTATGCAATCAATGTACTAAAGGTACCCGTTTACAAAGTGACTTTGGTTCGCAATCAAACATCAATTTTTGACCTACTTCCTGAAGCTCCCGCTGACGATAGAAATACTTGGAACCAAGCCAGCGGTGGCAGTCCAAATACTCAGTTAGCAGGTCTTTACACGCATTACGAGACGATGGGGCAACCACAGAAAATCAATGATCCGACGATCATGGTTAAGACCAACACGGATCGCTGGACTCTCGTTCACGAAATCATGCACCACGTCTTCAACCTTGGACGCAGAAAAGGCAATAACTATCGACTGAACATGGACCTTCGCAATGAACTGACTATGAAGTCCAATGAACTTGAAAAACTTGAGGCCGAGTATAACGCCGATCGAACAGACGCAAAGTTCTTGAAGATGATTACTGTTTTTCGAGAAGTCCTTCCTATTCTTAGAGAACTTTCAGTACGAAGTAATCTCGAAGAAGTGTCCATCGAAGGGACTCTTATTGAATGTGCTCAAGCCGGCCGTCTTGAAGATGCCAATCCGAGCAATATCAATTCTGCGCTTTGGTATATCGATTACTCAGTCAACGATGCTGTTAATACCTATGGTGACTTCAGGACTGAGGCCCACAAGTTTCTTGATGAAGCTCAAGAGATGGGATTTGCTAACTCTATCACTGAGTCAAAAGCACTTCTTGAGATTATCGAGATGTACGTTAAAGAAGCCAAAGCTCTGGTAGAAAAGGTGAATCAAAACGCCACCAATGAGCGAGCTCTCTACTCTCCGCAAATGGTTGAAGCCATGGCTCTACTGGTTGCTCCAGACAAAGTAGAGCATCTTCATTACCACAAACGTCAGTGGCAAAAAGAGCGAGAGCAAATATTGGATGCTCTAAATTTTCGTTATTAATTTAGGCGGACTCTTTGAGATAGTCTTTGAGCAGAATCTTCAATTTAGCATTTTCATTGCTTAAATTTTGATTCTGCTTAATGGCTGTTTGCAGCTGCTTTTTTAGGTGAACAACCTGATCCTTCAAATTTGCAATTCTCTTTTGCGGATCGTGTTCGAGGGTTGCCACATTGGATTTTGGCATCGATCGAATAACTTCTATCTCAACCGTTTTGTTCGGATCGTCTTTGGAGCGCTCCATACTTCCGGTCTTCGAAAATGAGTCGACATCTCCCTCTTTAATTCGTTCTTCAATATCATCAGGAATGAGAAGACTTTTATCCACTTCTTCAAGTCTGATTTGACCTTCGCGCACTAGTTTTCGCGCCTCAGAAATCACTTTGATAAACATGGACGAAATCTCACTCAAAGAGGGCTTCATATATGAATAAAGATCCAGAGTTTCTTTCTTCTTCGAACTAGTAAGAGTTTCTAGAAGCTGACCGCGATCTTCTTCGGCCAGTCCGTGAAGAAAGGCTGCCAAATGTAGAGGCTGAAAGGCGTGGAATATAAGGCGAAGTGAATCAAAGTCCCAGGTCATAATGCGCTCAACGGATAAGAGCTTCTCACGCAAAACCACAGCCCATAAACGATTTTCTTTTTCGACTATATCTAAATATTTTTCTCTTTTCTGGGGACCAAAACCTTCGATCAGGCTTACTAATTGAATAAATCCACCCGGTTTCTGATATCGAGTCAATGTGGCCATTCGTCCCCCTATTTAGACCTATCTCTATCGGTCTAAATAGGTTCAGAAATTAGGCAATTAAAGGCTTCTTAACCTTTCAATCTTTCTATTGAGAGTATAGTTGCGGGCCGTCTCAAAAGAGAACAACTACCATTCATTCTAGGAGACTAAAATCAATCCAACCAAAGAGATGGGGCACTGCGCTCCTTTGCAACCTCTTTGGCGTCCTCGTAGCCAGCGTCAATATGTCTAAAAAGGCCCATGCCCGGGTCAAAATCGAGAACCCGACTCAAACGTTGATCGGCTGCATCTGTGCCATCGGCGACAATGACCTGACCTGAGTGAAGACTATAACCCATCCCCACGCCACCTCCGTGGTGAAAGCTGACCCAAGTAGCTCCACTGGCAGTATTGCCAAGAGCATTCAATATTGGCCAATCGGCAACTGCGTCACTTCCATCGCGCATCCCTTCGGTTTCGCGATTGGGCGATGCCACAGATCCACAGTCGAGGTGATCACGTCCAATAACAATTGGTGCTTTAAGTTTTCCTTCCCGAACAAGCTCATTAAATTTAAGACCAGCGAGTTTGCGCTCACCATACTCGAGCCAGCATATTCTTGCTGGAAGTCCTTGGAACTGAATTCTCTCTTGGGCCATATCTAACCAGCGAAGGAGATGTTTCTTATGGGGAAACAATTCCCTAAGAGCATCGTCGGTGACTTTAATATCTTCGGGGTCACCACTGAGTGCCACCCATCTGAAGGGGCCACTTCCCTTGCAAAAAAGAGGTCGAATAAATTCGGGAACGAATCCTTTAAAGTCAAAGGCGTTTTTTACACCCGCTTCTAGGGCGCGCTCGCGAATATTATTTCCGTAATCAAATGTTATGGCACCCTTTTTTTGCAAATTGAGCATGCCTTGAACGTGCTTACCCATAGAGGCAATGGATTTCTCAACGTAGGCTTCTGGGTCACTATTTCGGAGAGCCGCTGCTTCCTCCAAAGTAAAACCCTCGGGAATGTATCCAATCAAAGGATCGTGAGCCGAAGTTTGATCGGTGAGCATATCAGGGGTCACCCCTCGCTTTTCAATTTCATGAATGACTGTAGCCATGTTTCCACAAAGGGCTACACTCTTTGCCACCCCTTCCTCATTGTACTTTTTTATTCGAGCAAGGGCATCATCGAGATCTTTAGCTTCTTCATCCACATACCCAGTTTTAAGACGCATCTGAATTCGCGAAGGATCTACATCGACCGCGAGGACGTTAGCGCCAGCAAAAACACCGGCTAGAGGTTGAGCTCC
>JAUHWN010000209.1 GCA_030424665.1 Bdellovibrionia bacterium
GTTTCACCTCTTCCAGGGAATGGCACAGGCAATGGAACAGGTCTCCCAACCGGTGACAATCGCTTCCCTCCAGGTGGCCCAGATCCAGGCCCGGGTGACCCAAACCCACCAGGACAAGATCCCGACAATCAGACTGGTAAAAGAAGCAAGTACACCCTTGGTGGAGTGGCGGCCTTGGGATTGGCTTTGGCGGCTAACTCTTTACCTCGGCTGGCTTCGGCTTATGGTTTTGGTCAGATTATGAAAATTCGAATGAGAAACAAATATAAGACACGACACGAAGCCATGGGACAGAACTTCCAAAGACTTCTCATGAGTAACGAAGCCGGAAAATCAGTTTTCAAACTCATGGCAATGACCATTGCCAATAGCCAAGGTGGAGTACCAAGGCCACTCGATCTACGGAACACCGAAATCCTAGACACTGACTCTCGCAGAGAACGTAATCTTAAAAAACAACTTAAGTTTGTTACTAACATCGCACGTTCCGCCCAGTACTGCGAAATGTCTCCGGAAGAAGCTAGAGAGCTTCGGCCTACGATTATGAATCTTCAAGAAGAAATCGAAGGTGAAAGGCGATCCATGCGTGAAGAAATGGGTTGTACCCACGAAAGCGAAATTCCTGCCGAAGAAGTCGCTGGAGACGGGCAAGCCACAGAAACCGAAAACTACTATGTTAATTACAATTGTAGTACCGATGAATATACCGATCCAGAAAGGGCTCAAGCGGTTCGCGATAAATACGAAAAAATGATTGATCTCACATATTCTTATCAGTTCTGCGGAAATGCACCATCGAACCTAACGTGGAAAGACATCGTCCTTGAATTTCAAAACTTTAATACTATAGGCTTTGACATTGGAGACATCACGTTGCTGCAAGATGCCCACAATTTTGATGATCTTATCCGCATCGGTGAGATTATTCTTCAGCTTCAATATCTCGATGGAAATAGAGATGATAACGAAATCCAATTCTTCAGAAATGTCATCTTACCGGTTCTAGGACTTCTTAACTCTGTGGCGATGAAATACTTTTACGAATACATGGCCTTTATGAGCAGATACGGTGGACTCAAAGAATCCATTACATCACCTCGTGGATTTCAAATTTTCGTGACTGATGAAGAGCATGTTATCGATTACGATTGGGGTGCTGGATATTCTGAGTGGCAGAAGCCCTCGCTCAAGGCCACCCAGTGGGTCCTTGAACCCCCTCAACCACTACAGATTCCGAACCAATTTGGTTCTCCTTTTGGAAGCACCTTCTCAGGCTTTCAATAGGATTATTTGAGAGAGAATAAATGAAGAGCTTGCAGCAATTTATTATAGCCCTTGCCATGGCAGGGGCCCTCATCATTGGGCATTCTTTCGATGCAAGCGCCCAGCTTTGTGAGTCGCGCTTTCTCCCGCCTGAAGTCAATCCCGTAATTACTCAAATTGAAGATTCAGAACCTTCTCAATCTCAAAGCGAAGTTCAAGACGAATTATTTAACCAAAGACTTTCGGGTGGGACCTTACTCAACCGGGTATTCGCAAGAAGTAATCACGCCCTACAAAAGCTCAAATTCTTTTTGAAAAACAGAAGAACGGTTCAATTTAACTCGGCCCTCTTTGACGAAACTAAAAATCGTCTTAAAGATCTTGAAAGCCTCACTGAAGTATCCATTGAGAGTCTTGATAGCCCTGAAGCCATTTTAGCTTTTATCGAAACTCAAAGTGCCATCAATGGCCAAACGTCGGTCGACTTTCAAGGCCTACAAGAAAACGACCCGCGACTACTCCGCAAAGTCATCAGAAAGATTAAAAAGCACTTTCCATTGGAAACCCCAGAAAATGCCGGCAGCCTGAGACAAGGTATTGCCAGTTTTCGAAATTTTCTAAGACCCAATGGATTTAGTGAACTCGATCTCCTTAAGATATTCACCGATGTTTACTTTGCTGCCAATAGCCTCGATTATCCGAGGGCCCTTGACGTTAAATTTCACTATTTAAATATCCCAGTTCCCCGAACAAGAATATTTCCCGACCGATTCCGAATTCCGACGCCTATTCCGCGAAGCATGAGGATTAACCAGCGCAAAGAGGAACTCGCAAAAATTAATAAACTCATTCAGCTGCGTGCCGAATATGCCGCCGGAAAACATGGAATCGTCAAAGGCCTTAGAGACATGGGTCTTGAGTTTAAATACACCCCGCGAAACGTCAGCCAGGCCATACTCAATCGAGCTGCTCCTCTTGCTGAAACTATGTTATGGGCACCAAAACTACTCGCTCAACTTTTGGTCGGCTGGAACTTTCAGCACATGGCCCACGAAACTATTACCAATCCCGCCTATATCGGTAAACCACAGTACGTAGAAAAACTTCTTAACGAAGGCTGGGATGCCGTCGAGGGCGAAGTCACATCGAGCTGGTTTTACAAAATTCTGGCTTGGACCCAGGTGGGATCACAGAAGCTCATCGACAAAGCCATGCAGGCCCTTCGTATCGTGATGTTTTACTATATCGCCTTTGGCCTCAATAGTGCCGGTTACGACTACGGCTACATTCCTCATATTTATGTACCGACCCTCGGGGAGTTCCAACAACTCATGAACGATCCCGTTTATGGAAGTTTTGAAGTCAGTAGTAAAATCGAAGAACTCATTAGCTTCTATCGCAATCAATGTGTTGGGGAGTGCACCATCGAACAAGAGGCCTACATCTTGGTCGACCTCTTCAATCACCTCGGCGTTCAAGATGGCACTCCGCAAACGGCGACCTACTTCTTTCCTCCAGAAAGAAGTGAACTCTCTGAACTCGTGCAATGGACCATTTCATCGTCCCTTGGCTGTGGCGAGGCTGAGTTTTGCCCGGCACCGGGAGTCGATATCCCAACAGCCGAATACATTCTTAGAACCGTACCTATTGAACTGGCCGAAGAAATGACTGAACTCGATCGCATCCGCATGCAGACTCGCATCGATCAACCTTTTCTCTTCACTTTCTACTAGGGCTTTAGTGGATCCGTGCTTTCAGTAAATCTTGTGAATGAAAAGACCAGTTATAGGCCTCAATAAAATGGTGCCGTTCAATCGCCGGATTTTCTTCAAGGTCAGCAATACTTCGAGAAACTTTCAGCCACCTCACCCATCTGCGGTAATTTGTTCCACATTCTTTTTTAAGGTCCGAAAACTCCCCCTTGAGCTGCTTTTCAAGAACCGACGATTCGACCCGTTCGTTGACTTCATATTGACCACGAGTTCTTTCGGCAAAGTTTCGCGCCCTTATTATTTTGTTTAAAATTTCTTGTGATGTTATTTGCCCCTCATCGAGTTCGTCACTCAAAAGATAAAACAAGCTAAAGCGCTCCATCATCGGACCTGAAAGTCGCTCCTGATAGCTGCGAAGTTTTCTCGAAGAGCAGCGGCAGGACCTTTGCTGGGAGGATTTTCGAGCCGGCATCCAATAACCACAAGGGCAAAGGTTACTCGTGGCAATCAAGATGAATTCCGCAGGAAAGCTTTTATAGTTTTCTCCTCGGTAGAGCTGAATGCGGCCTGTCTCCATGGGCTCGCGCAAGCTCTCAATCACTAGCTGGTGAAACTCTAAAAATTCGTCTAAAAAGAGAATGCCGCCATGGGCCTGACTAATAGCTCCGGGCTGTACGAGACTTCCACCGCCAATCATGGCCCGTACCGATGCCGAGTGATGGGGTTCGACGAATGGGCGCCATCCCCTGGCTCTACCGTAGTAACGGTTGAGTTGCTGAACCTCGATGCGCTTTTCTTCTTTAAAATCATAAAGGAGAGACCAGAGGCTTCTCGCTAAACTTGTTTTTCCACTGCCCGGAAGACCTCCTAAAAAACAGGAGTGTTCGCCCAGTCCGATCAAACTGAGGAGCTGGGCCTGTTCGGTGTTCCAAAAAAATGGTGTTGGCTCGGGCCGTCTCCAGTTTTCGTTTTTTACAGAGCTCTTTTCTTGGCGACAGGGTTCAGTTACATCCACTAGGGTTTTCAAAACATATTGGTCGGCAAAAAGGTTTGGATTTCCTGGTCCCGTTAAAAAAACTCCATTGCGCCTTTTATAGAAAACCTTATCGTCGAGACCATAGGAAGAGACTTCTCCATTGAGACTCAGACTTCCATAAATCCATAGTTCTTTACTTAAGAAACTTTCGGGTATAGGTAGCTGGTGGCTGAGATGCAAAAGGCCCAGGGCAATGGGAAGATCCAATCCCTGGCTCTTTTTAATACCCCGCATGGGTTTTAAATTCACAATGACCTGATGGCTTTCAGGCAACTCAAAACCCAAATGGTGAAGTGCGCTGACGATGCGAAACTGACTATCGCGGATCAGTTGTTCCGGTTGCCCTAAAATTTTTATTCCAGGAAGCCCCGGCACCAGTTCAATTTCGATTTCGATGGTATTGACTTTAAAATGATCTTCTACAAAGGACTTAATCTTCATAGCCCAGCACGAAGCAATTCGATGGCCCCAGCAACAACCTCTCTACACTACCTATGCTATCCATTATTCGATTTTCGTATGGAAGGTCTGTTGTAAAAGTGAATTAATTATCGAAATTAGATACACCCGAAAGCGGGTGATGCTCGTCAATGGCCTCACTCATACTGGTGTCAGTTACATTCGTATAAATTTGAGTGGTCTGAATCGAAGCGTGACCGAGAAGCATTTGAATCGATCGCAAATCAGCACCCGACTCTAAGAGAGCAGTGGCACAGCCGTGGCGAAACTTATGTGGATTCACTGTCTCTTCAAAGCCAGCCGTTTTAGACCATGCGGCCAACCAGCGCCAAATATCAACCCGACTTGGGCGATTGCCACGATCGTTTATTAATATGGATTTCTTCTGTCCCTTTACCAAGCGAGGACGAATTTCTTTAAGGTAAAGCTGAAGCTCTTTCTTTAAGGGCTCTGTCAAAGGGATCACTCTTTGCTTATCCCCTTTACCAGTCACAGACAACCAGCCCTCTACCTCATGAAAATCCTGCAGGTTAAGACCTATGAGTTCACTGACCCGACAACCGAGGCCAAATAACAAAAGCAATGTGAGCTGATTTCGACCCGTCTTTATGGGATCCTTGACCTCACAGGCATCGTAAAGTTTTTGAAACTCCTCGAGCTTGAGCACCTTTGGCAGGCTTGCTTTCACCTTAGGTGGTCGCAAGTGCTTGAGATCCGGAATCTCCCGCCCTTGGGACTGTAAGTACTTATAATAGGTCCGAATGGACGATATCATTCGCGCTTGAGAGCGCGTTGAAAGTTTCTTTTTCTGCATGAATAGGAATATGGCTTTAATATCTTGATTCTTCTCGGTGAATTCTTGGAACATCTCAAGATCCCGCCGAT
>JAUHWN010000051.1 GCA_030424665.1 Bdellovibrionia bacterium
AAGGGTATCGAGAATATGATTTCTGTTCCCTATACCGAAGGGCCACAGTTAACCAACAACATCTTTCAACATGTTAGAGAGTACCCCGTTGAAATTCTCGAACATCGGAGAGTGAATAAGGTAGAACCAGGGAAATTTAAAAAGCTGGAATTGAACTCTGGCGAAACCCTCGAAACAAGAGCTTTAATCGTCGCTACTGGAGCCCAATGGCGAGAACTAAAAGTTCCAGGTGAAAAAGATTACCTAGGCCGGGGAGTAGCATTCTGCCCACACTGTGATGGCCCTTACTATAAAGGAAAAGACATTGCTATTGTTGGAGGTGGAAACTCCGGTGTCGAAGCGGCAATCGATTTAGCTGGAATCGTCAAACACATTACCGTGATTGAATACAACCCTGAGCTAAAAGCCGACCAGGTTTTAATCGACAAGCTTAAGTCGCTCGATAATGTATCGATCCTCACTAACGCCCGGACCAGCGAAATTGTTGGCGACGGTGATAAGGTTAACAAACTTGTTTACGAAGATCGCGAAAGTGGAGACAGCAAAGATCTTCCCCTCGATGGTGTCTTTGTGCAAATTGGTTTAGTACCCAACAGCCAGTTTCTTGGCGATGTTGTGGATAAAAATAAATTTGGCGAAATCGAGATTGATAACAAATGTCGAACGAGCCAAGAGGGCATCTACGCCGCAGGCGATGTAACAACTGTACCTTTTAAGCAAATTGTTATCGCCATGGGCGAGGGTGCAAAGGCGGGTCTCACTGCATTTGAAGATCAGATGCTTTAGCCCCTCCCTTGAAAACTTCTTAAACCCCAAAAAGAGGTCGCTTATTTAAGCGGCCTCTTTACTTTTAGTAGACAAAGAAAACTAAACAGATCGTCCAAATCAAAGACGTAATTCCAATGGCCATAAGGTAAGCGGCAAGACGCAGAAACTGCGGATTGTAATGAGAAGGGTGAATTCCTTTTTTAAAACTTGAATTTTCGTCGATGCGAATAGCGACAAGGCAATAAATTCCCAAGAAAAATGAAACCAAACCCAGGCTCGCAAAGAAATAAAACGAACTATTAACAGCAAGTAGGATCAAACTCCCAAGTACGGGCAGAGAATAGATCGAATAGCTAAAAAAGTGAGTTCTCGGTGAATTATAAATATCAGCCTCCACCCCTAATTTTATCACTGAGAGGCTTTTCACAAATCCGCCAAAGGACTAGAATAAGCGTTTTAAAAGGGGATAAATAAGAAATAAAATATCAAAAGGATACAAAATCCGATATTAAGACCGACCATTTTTGTTGTTCCATGAATTCATTTCAATCACATCTCCGTGCGTCTAGCGGCGGCTCCCTTTCTGGGTTAGAACCCCTGCAAATAATTAGGGAGGTCTTCTATGATTAGAAGTTTAGGTGTATTGCTTACACTCTGTTTGAGTCTTAATGCTTTTGCTGCGGATAAAACGTGTTACAACGTAGCTAAAGGTGATGAAATTTTTCTTGGTCACTATATGACCGAATTCAATCCCCACGGTTTGGGCAAAGCCTTTTTTCAATTCGGAACTATGAAGCTCGAAAAAGAAGGCCGTGGAACTATTTTCGAAACGGAAATGAATATTCGCTTTGACGAAGCGGGGTCCCACTCTACTGGTGCCTGTACTCTTCGCTTGCCATTCGTTAAAAATCTTGTTGGCGAACCAGCAGAATTTTCATGTCGATACAGACTCGACACTCCATGTGTTGTTAAGGGCGAACAAATATTATGTGCACAGAAAAATCAGGCTAAAGAAGCTTATAAAAGACATATGCTCGTTCTCGCAATTGACGGTGGCGCTGAAGCCGAAATGAAAGTAATCAACCGTCTTCGTCGTCATGCGGGCGTTCGCAAAGGTATTGATCTCAAAGATATTCTTTCAGAAGTTCGTTGTGGTCTTGGTATCGACTACTGTGTCGACATCGAATTCGGTAACCTTTATAAGAACGAACAAGGCGGCGGCTGGAGAGTTACTTCTAAAGACGGTTACGGTCTAAGCTGGAACCTCAAAAGCAGTCCTCTATGGACCAAGAAGGGTGCCTTCTGTACGGAAGACTTCGCCCGAGGCGTTCATAAAGTTAAATAAATTATCATAGAAATTGATAATTAAAAGGGTCCTAAAAGGACCCTTTTTTTTGTGCTCGAATTTATTGACCCGCCAATAGGTCTACAAACGATTTTATTCACAGGACCCGATAATCCAGGCCTTCCCTCTGTTCATCGTAGAAAAATATCTCAGACTCTCCTGTCTCAGCACCTGATTGAAGAGCTGCAAAATATCGTTCTTTTCTAGCTGGCTCTTGCCAATAAGGTTATTTAAGACGGGACCAAACTGTTCTTGGTCAATGCGATATAGGGGAGATTGACTGGCAGAAAGATGCCCCTTGTATCGAATAGAAATCATATCGCTATTGGCTAACCTTTTAATGGTTATGCGCCCCAGCCGAGTTCTTTTACCAAATATTGCCCTTGGATAGCGACAACGAATTCCCATGCGATTAATTTTCTGTTCAATATTAATTTCTGTTGATGGGCTTAAAAGGTGCTGTAGGTTAAATTCTTGACTGCCAATTTCTACAAATCTTCCGTTTTTTTCTAATTCAAATACAAGTCGACCGCTCAGTTGTGAACCTACTGGCAACCCTTCTCTGACCTGGAAGTTCATTGCAAAATTCATAGATTTCTTTGCATCGATAGAATCCACTTCGAATTGCACATGCTTTTCGTTGACAAGATTTCCATCGAAAAGAAAGTCCCTAAAGTGAGACCCCTCGCCAATTGCATGCAGGCTCACACGAAGGGCTCGATTTACGGACTCATTTTTTCCGTAATTAATTTGCGAATTGTTTTTTAAACTGACCTTTAGGATTCCATTGAGATTATCCGTCGTCGTGCGAATCGTCTCTTTCTCTAAACCTAAAAGACCAACTGGACGAGCTAAAGTGAAGCTTCGAGTAGTCTGTAGAGGAACTCGAACTTGATCGACTTTCAAGTTTGTTCCTGAAAAGGCTTGAACCTCCGATAGAGTCAACTCAAGTGGGGGATTCAAAGGAATTACCATAGACCCAGAAACTTCGATCGGATCTAAATCCATTTCATAAGTCGTTCCGCCTGGAAAAACCAATCGATGTTTACCCGCTGGAAAGTCCATTCCACCGTGATTGGCAAAAACAATTTCTGAAATACTAATTTTCTCACCGGGCTCTAATATTCCATCTTTGATGGTTTCATCGTAAGTCGCTGAAGTGAGTGAAAGCTTAAAGACTTCGGTAATCAACTGACCTTTGTTCGATTGAAACTGCAAATCCCCAGGGCGACCTGAATTACCAGTAGAACCGCGACTTCCACTGCGTCCACTCGAACCATCGTCTCCATCCCAGCCGCTGCGGCCACATACTTGATGGCCATCGTCATCGGTATGGCAGGCTCTCCAGCCACCATCGCCACCATCGCCACCGCGACCACCGCTACCTGCACGACCACCGTCACCACCGTTTCCACCGCGATTTTCAATACGGATGATTCCAGCAAGGACATCAGAATTTGCACCTAGAACAACTCGAACATTTCCGCCGCGGCCACCATCACCACCAGCTGCGCCATCGCCACCGTGGCCGCCGTTTCCGCCATCTTCGCCGTCTTCTCCGTCTAAATCCCAGCGCGACCAGCTACTCCCATTATCTCCATCATCGCCGTCACCACCGCGGCCGCCATCACCACCGCGGCCACCATCGCCACCATGACCCCCGCGAGCCTTAAATACTAAGGCCTCAACTTGAGAAGCTAAAAAGCGATCTTGTACATTTGTTTGACTGCCTCGAGCTGTCGTCGTGGTACCGATTACGTCAATAAAAACACCCTCGGCCGTTTCTACCAACTCGACACGGACGTCGATTCGCCCAGCATCAGTTCCAGATTCGCCCCTTCTCCCATTGTCTCCATTGTCACCGTTTTCTCCGCGCCAAGACGAACCGTCGGACCCGTCGTGACCATTAGACCCCGATGAGCCATTAACCCCTGAAACGTCGTAAATTTTAGTTATTGCTGCTGCTTCTGTCAGAAACGACAATAGAAAGATAGCGCAAACCACTGCCATAGATGCAATTGATTTCATCTCGAACCTCTTTAAATTTTGTGATTTGGATTTGACCCCCGTGACCCGAGATCAGTTGAACCACAAAAGTAGGTCCTTAGCAATACTGCAGGCTGATTAGAAGGATCATTCGCCTTCTAAAGCCCGTAAATAGGAACTGAATAGATGGAATTAATGCTGTGCGCGAGAATTTTCAACCTCAGATCGCAATAGACGTTCGACTTCGATCTTTTCTTTCTCAAAGTCTCTATAAAGGATCCAAAAATAGTGGTCCATTTGTAAAACCACCTCTTTTTTCTGATCGCATGAAGCGAGCATTTTTGCGTGATTCTCAAACTCCCAATATTTCTGGCTGATTTGCAATGCTGTCTTTCTCGAAACAGCCAAAGTATTTGTGATCGCGTAGTTGTCACGATGATTACCTAAAGCTTGGATTTGCTTGTCTGCAAAATAGCGCATGTATTCAAGAACGTACTCGGGGAAGTAGTCCATCGATCGCCCAGAAATAGTTGGCTTGTAATTACCAGACTCGTCTTTTTCTAGGATTCCTTGTTCTATTAAACCATTAAAAGTTCGCTTTACTTCTTCGGCTGTTATCCCAAAACTAGCGCCAAAATAAGTCGACTTTTCGAGCATGTTCTCATCTGAAAAAAGGTAAGATGCTTCGATCAGAGTATTGACCCAAGGCTTTTCCATCATCAATTTTTCAATATAACGATACTTTTCTTTTTGTTTTTCAGAGTCATTTCTCAGGGCGAAGTTTTTGCCCAGAAGACGTGAGAGACTTAAAGAAAATGGGCGCGATGAAATACCCATGAGTAACAGAATTTTATCGAGATTCAATCTAACCTGGAGTGAAGATATCTTTGATATCGAACTCGGTGAAAGCCCTAAGACTTCTTTGAGAGTATCTCTGTTAAAATTGAGAAGAAGAAAGGTAACAAAATAGTCATAACTGAGATCTTCAGATCGATACCCAGCCAGCAGAAGGGACGAACCCAAATCAAGCTCATAGTGCTTACAGTATTCTACAAATTGATCCCAACTGGGGCAGGAGCGGCCTGAAAGCCAACTCTTCACATTTGCGGCCGTGGCCGAATTCGTGATTTTAATGTGTTTATTTCGATCTCTAATGCTCTTGAGGAGCTCTATCCGCTTCGACTTTACTAACTTTGAATCCACAACATTCACCTCATTCGCTCTCTTCATAAAGCAATCAAAGAGCCATGAATGATTTTTCAGATTTTAGTAGAGAGGGGCCTAATTTTCATTCTGAGTTGAGAAAGGCCTTATGGATGGGGGACAATGTCTGTAATTCCGCATAAAAGTTACGCAAATGAGCCAGAAACTTATCCTCGGATAGAAAAATCAGCCATTATTGGTGCAGAATTTTAGCTCCCATAGCATTGCAGGCAAATTCAACGGCCTCGACAGAATCAACATCGACATACCAAACTTTTACGCTTACACCCTTGTCCGTATCGATCTTACAACCATAGGTGGCTGGCAGGCATTGGTTCTCTCGGCTCCAAATGCCACCTTGTTTGCTTTTGCAATTTTCTTTGAAAAGATCCAAGTACTTCTGTGGAGCTGTGTACTGAGCACAAAGGGTGTAGGAGCTGTCTCTTTCGACATAACAAGAATTCGCACTGACCCATTGAGAAAATAAGAGAGTTGAAAACAACAAAAAGAACTTCATCCTTACACCTTCCAGAACGACCCCTCATAGAGACCATTTAAAACCCTGCCCCTTAGGTATTAGAGGGACTGGAATGGGTCAACCGACGATGCGCCCTCTGAATCCTTTTCGATTTCTAGGCCTTCATTGTCACTAATTGACAGCCCCGGTTGGAGAAGAGAACATCAAAGAAAGGATTTCAATGTGCAAGATCTCATTA
Source organism: Bdellovibrionia bacterium (assembly GCA_030424665.1). Taxonomy (GTDB): domain Bacteria; phylum Bdellovibrionota; class Bdellovibrionia; order Bdellovibrionales; family JAGQZY01; genus JAUHWN01. Next base: position 6,019 of record JAUHWN010000051.1, read on the forward strand.
TTATCTTAAATGCTCTTTATGAGCTTACCGAAGTCGAAGAAATAAACTTCGCAAAGGGACTCGTCCTTTCCTATGAAGATGGAAATGACCTGGGCCTGCTAAAAAATGCCGCTGAGTTGGCCTTCTCTGAAAATAATGCAAAACCTGACTTCCTCGTTAGTGATCGATTTCAAAAAAGAGGGGATTTAGAGAACACCTACCTGCAAATTTTGCTCGACTTTCTCGAAGACGAAGATAAGAGAATGAACCTTAGTATAAGTGAATTTCGAGACATTAAGGGTATTTTAAATTCAGAAGATGACTCTCAGACAGATTTCTTTAAGGACCTCAGTTATTTGATTCTTAAGGCAACCCCTAATGCAAACCAATTTTCTTTACTGAGAGAAGGTTTAACTGGCTTTAAAAAGAACAAAAGTAAAGCTCTCAGTGACCTCCTTAAGTTCTTCAATCGTGATAGGAATCTTGAGTCCCTCGAAGAATTGCGCAAAGCCTTAATGCATCTTCCTAACATCAAAGATTTTCTCAATTATTTTTTAAAATTTCTGAGCCTTAAAACCAATCGTCCTGTGTTTCACGACTTGCGAAAAGCCCTAAGTGACATCGACATCTCAATTCTTGTACCTGCACTCAGCCACGGTCAAATTCAAAGCAAAAAGTGGTTGCTCGAGGAATGGTCAAAAATTCAAGACGAGCCTATCAACATGACCTACGTACTCGGTGGCTGGTTGGGAATTCTTCCACTGATGCACTTTGAGACTTCTTACACTTTGAGTAAAAAGTTCCGTAACTTTGATATAGACCCCAAGGCGATTCAATTTTCTGAAAGAATCTGCAAACACTTAGTTCAAGACGATTGGAAGTATAAAGGCGTGGTCATGGATCTCTACGAAATGAAGTATGACCTTACGGAGTATGAGACGACCAAGGCTGATGGTTCTATTGAAAAGTTTGTCGAGAGAGCCGACGTTATAATTAATACCTCTTGCGAACATCTCGATGATTTTGAACTCTGGCTCAGTAAAATACCTTTTGGCACGCGCCTCATTTTACAGAGCAATAATTTTTTTGCCGAACCGACCCACGTCAATTGTGTTGAAAGTCTTCAAGCCTTCAAAGAGCAAGCCCACCTCTCAGACTTACAGTTTTCTGGAACTCTAGATTTAAATCACTATCAGAGATTCATGCTGATCGGTGTTCGATAGGAATTTTAAAAGGGAGAGGGTAGGTCATTATGAAAAAAATCTACGACATCGATGATAACACACAAATAAACCTCCACTTTTCATGGGGAAAAACCTCTCTGGAGTATCAAGGCGAAAAGCTCATTAATAAACAGAGATTAAAAGCCAATCAAGTTGTCAGCAAAACGCTTAAAGATGGCCGAGAACTCAGTCTAAAACTGGATTCAACTGGATGGGCCAGTGATTTCGAGCTTCGCATCGACGGAAAACTACAATTACCCACCGATAAAGACAGCGTAAAAATTTGTTCTAAATGCCAAACCAAGAATAAACCCAATGATTCATTCTGTGTGAAGTGTGGGACTCAGCTCCCTAGTTCCGAAGCGATTTTTGTTACAAAGGCTGTAAATGGAGCCCGAAAAGTTCTACTGTTTCTGTCTGTGATTTTCGTATTTTCGGGGATCGCCTTGTACTACATGCAACAGCCCACAATCAATACGGCCCTGCGAGAGCTGGCCCAATATAATGATTCCGACCTTTACCCCGAAAAGATCGAAGGGATCGAAATGACAGTGGGCGAACTGCGAAAAAAAATATTGGCTAATCAATACTTAGAACTTGGCCTGAATCTTTTTTTAGCCACCTTAATGATCGGGCTCTTCTTTTGGGCTAAGAATGCACCACTTCCTGCCCTCATTATTGCGACTTCTATCTATGTCGTTCTCATCGTCGCCAATGCAATCTACGAACCTGCGACAATCGGCAAAGGAATTGTCATAAAAATTATCGTCATCGGTTTACTCATTCGGGGTATCAAATCCGCACTCAGTTTAAGGCAGTTTAACAATGCAAATCCCACCTGAGAAATGTCCATCCTGTCAGAGCCTTGTTCAAGAGTCCGCAGTCTTTTGTGGAAGGTGCGGCTATTCCCTAACGGGTAAGACCGCTCCACAGCAGATTTTGCGGCAAACGACCATGTTAAAAAAACTGAGCCATCAAAATTGGCTATCGCTCAAACCGCTTATTCTCTTCTATGGGTTTATGCTCATGGGCTCCTTTGCTCTGGGCGTTTCGCAATACTTTATAGCTAATCCGATTACCCATATTATTTATTGGTGCATCGATGTAATTTTGATCGTTCACTTTGGTCAAATTACCTGGGCCCATCTACGACCCTCACTTAAATTTAAGAAGCCAGAGCTAAAACTCGTCATCGAGTTGGCCGGACTTTGCGTTGCCTCTTATCTTTTCTTGACGGCTTACTTTAAAGTTTTTGAGTTACTAGGTATCTCCACTATTAATACGAATTCATCCTATGCCGAGGCTGGCTGGCCCGTATGGTCGTTTTTTGTTATGACGGCTCTCTTACCAGGGGTCATCGAAGAAATTGCCTTTCGCGGAATCATTCAATCGCGGCTTCAGGGTTTTTTGTTTCGCTGGGAGGCCATCATTCTCCAAGCGGCTCTATTTAGTGTGATCCACCTCAGTCCTGCTATTTTTGTAAGCCATTTTGTGATGGGGCTTTTGCTGGGATGGGCCCGACATCGCTTTGGACACATTTATTTCGGTATTATTCTGCACATTCTGTGGAACAGCTACCACGTCTACTTGGACCTCTAGCTAACTCGCCGAAATCAGTGATTATTTGCCGATTTAATTTTTAGCGTAAATCCTGTTTTACTTGACGAAATTTATTTCGGACTCATAATCTCCATAGTATCAGGAGGAAGTTATGTTCAAAGGGACAGCTCTATCTTTAATAGTGAATTTTGCGATTATGATCGTCCTCGGTCTTGTATTGAGTGTCGTGGGTTCAATTTTCTTTCCACCCGACCCAGAAATGGGCCAACACCCAGTTATGCAAAACCTCAACTTCTATTTGTTCTTTTCCGTCGTTTTCGGAATGGGGGGTGCATTCGTCAGCCTCTATATGTCAAAGTGGCTGGTCAAAAGAGCCTATGGCTTAGAGATTATCGACCCAAAGACAGCCCATGGAGCGAGTAAAGAACTCGTCGATATGGTTCACCAAATCTCGCGAAAAGCAAAGCTTCCTAAGATGCCTGAAGTTGCAATTTATAACTCTGAAGAAGTCAACGCCTTCGCTACAGGCCCATCTAAAAGTAATTCCTTAGTAGCTGTTTCAACGGGACTTCTTCACTCGATGGATCGAGACTCCTTAGAAGGAGTATTGGGACATGAAGTGGGTCATATTGCCAACGGCGATATGGTTGCCATGACCTTAGTTGCCGGTGTCCTTAACAGTTTTGTTATTTTCTTTTCGCGAATCATTGCCATTTTTCTTACGTCTGACCGAGATGGAGGACGAAGCTACCTCGCTGAATTTTTTGTGACTCTTCTTTTCCAATATATTTTGGGTTTCCTTGCTATGTTCGTAGTTAATTGGTTTTCTCGACTTCGTGAATACCGTGCCGATAAAGCGAGTGCTCGTCTCACCAGCAAAGAGAAAATGATCTCGGCCCTCGAAGTCCTTCAACGAAAAGTTGAATACGCTACGAGCGAAAGATTGGATCCCGAAGGTCAATTTGCAGCCTTTAAAATTTCAGGTGGAAAATCAAAAGGGTCATTTTTGGATTTGGCGAGAAAATCCCACCCTGACCTTAGTGATCGAATAGCAAGACTCAGATCTTTGACATCTTTAAACTAAGATTTTTTGAATAGATATTTTTTCAACAAGGCTTGGATCCACAGAACCAAGCCTTTTTTTTTGATTTCTTCTTCGATAACGAGCCCTATTAGAACTAGAATTGAAAACATTAAAAGCGTCATCTGCAAAATGATCACCCGCAAGTGACAAGTCGGCGTCACGAGGAAAGATATTAAGAATCCACACCAACCAAATCCATAGAAAATGACCCAGTCACGAAATATAGACTCAAAACTCCTCTTGTAAAAAAATAAGACTATCAAAGGTAGAAAAAAAGCAATAATCAAGACGACGTATGGCTGGTAGTAGCCTCGGTTAGAATGAAACTGCAAGAACTTCAGAGCTCCATCAAACCAAATTTCTTTACTCCATCGATACCCATAGGGATTGTTTCGTTCTAAAAAAACCACATAATCCATGCAGAACTCTTGGTCTGGAAGGCGAAGGAGTCTTTTAAAGGTCACCCACCTATTTTCTAGATAAGTTAGAGGATGGGAGACTATAGCGTTCAGCCACAAACTTCGCAGCTCTGAGTAAGTGTCGCCCTTGAAATTCATATCAAGAACGACGTTGCCGCTTGTTGGATAGGCGAGAATGTCACCTGGTTCGCGTTTGAATGTATTGGGATCTATATTTTTCTTGATAATATTTGGATGTTCAAATTGAAAGTTCTCATTGAGGGCACTCATCTGAATCAAGTCCAATTGAAAGATCTGAGCGCTTGGATGAGATTTTTTTATTTCTAAACTGACTTGCATAATTTTTGGAATAAAAAGAACGACCAGAATCAGAGCTCCCAATAAGGCTTCTTTCCTCCGTGATTTGTCTCTGACTTTCAAAAAATAAATCGCGCCCCAAACAAATATAAACACAGGGATCAATTCATAACGAATGAGGGCCGCAGGTATACTTGCTAATGTGAGAAGAAAAAAATGGGAAAAAGTAGCAAGCCTTAGTGAGAGAGCTAAATAGCATAAGCTCAAACCCATCAACAAAGACTCTCTTAATGTCATTACACTAAAACCAAAAATTATTGGAGTCACAATAAACATAACCGTGAGCGTGAAACACAGTTTTTTATTTCTTATAAAGTATTTAACTAAAAAGAAAATTCCGAAGTTAATGAGAAGAAAGTGAAGTAGTAACGGCCCTGTAAAGTAAAAAGCTTTGTAGAAAACATACCAAACCATGGCTGGTATTGGTGACTGCCAAGTTGTATCGATTCCTTCCTCGATCATGCGAATATGTTCAAAAGAATCGAAGTACAAAAATCCTGGTGTGTAGAGCAGGGGAGCGATAAAGCTATAGATAAGAATGAGATAGAAATCCCAATATCTTTTTAGATTGTCAACAAATGTACTATCAGACATTATTAAGAATATACCAACGAGAGATTACCTTGAAAACGAAAAGAATTGCCATAATCGGCGCAGGCCCCACCGGACTTACGGCCAGCTATCAATTAAAGAAGAATTCAAAACATGAAGTGGTAGTTTTCGAAGCCGAATCAAAAGTTGGAGGACTCGCCAAAAGCTTCCGCTTGTGGGATCAGGTTGTTGATATTGGGCCCCATCGTTTTTTTTCTAATGACAGTGAAATCAACGACTTCTTTACTTCTGTTCCTGGAATCCAATTCAATCAAATCGAACGCAAGACGAGTATTTTCTTTAAAGGCACCTACATAGATTATCCGCTCGATATGTTTAATATCGTCTCGACTCTTCCTTTTTCGTTTTCGTCAAAAGTGCTGTTAGATTTTAGTGTAAATAAACTCACCCATAAACGAAGTGACGATCCTAGCTTCGAAACAGAAATGGTTCATCGCTTTGGCCCTTACTTGTTCAGTCAGTTTTTTAAAGACTACACCGAAAGATTATGGGGAGAGAAGACCTACAATTTATCGAGTCAGATAGTTCAACAACGAATTGGAAAATTTAATCTCGCAAATAGTTTAAAACAAATCATTCAGAAGCGAAAAATTGCTAAACACGATAGTTTTTATTATCCCGAGCAGGGGGCAGGACAAGTTTGGGACCATTTAGCAGAGGAATTCACTAAAATTGAGGGCAAACTGAAAACCAGTGAAAGAATTGATGGCATCAAAATTAACTCTGAAGGACTGATTCGGGTGACTTCCGACTCTGGCTCTGAGGATTTCGATTGGCTGATCTCCACTACTCCTTTCGATCAACTCAAGAGGATGACAGGTATCGTTCCTGAATCCAATTCCCATGACCAACTTCGATTTCGCAATACTATTTTTATTTACGTTCTCGTTGAGGGTAAAAACCCGTTTTCCGATCAGTGGATTTACATCAATGAACCCGGCCTCGAAGTCGGTCGAATTAGTAATTTTAGTAATTGGAAAATGAAATCCAATGGCAACGGGGCGCACGTACTTTGTCTCGAACTTTGGTGTGGACACGAGGATAGATTGTGGAACATGGATGACGAAGATCTTTTTCAAATTGCAAAAGACACTTTGAAGCACCTGCCAAATGCTTGCTCATTTTCGCAAGCCAAAGTCATAAAAATCCCTAACACCTATCCTATTTATTTCAAGGGCTTCGAGAACTGTCGAAAGCAAGATCTATCACAGTTCTTTGAACGAAAGATCATTCCTCTCGGCCGCGGTGGAAGTTACAGTTATATCAATCAAGATATTTGCATCAAGATGGGTCTAAAAGCCGCCGAATCAATAATTTCCGACGACCTTTCGTCGTTAGAAGCTTTTCTTAATGAGTTTGATAATTCCTATATTGAAGACAACAAGAAAGATTTTAGCGACCTTCCTCCGGCATAAAAAAAGGCCACTGGAAAAAGTGGCCTTTTAATTACAATAGTGATGCAATCAATTTATCGACAGCGTCCGTAGCGTCTAATAACTTCGCGAGTACTACGACCCTTGGGACTCGACTGGAAGTAAGCAAAGCGCTCACTTGAGTTCGTAGATAAGAATTCAAGAGTAAACTGTTCTGTATAAGAGTGATTTCGAAAGTCAGCCGCCTGTCGACCACTACAGCTGTAGCTGTATTTATATCCGCACGAATCATCTGGATCATCGAAGGGCCCCGGCGTGCATGTATAGCAGTAACCGGAATAGGTGCAACTGACCGTACCAGTCGTATCCCATGTGCGATGAGCATAAGTGTCTAACTCACCGGCCATTATAAAATCCTGGCCGCTCATTGATGATGGAACTTCAAAATCTCGATTTGTTAATTTGTGATTCAAAGTTTCGAACTGAATCTTCGCTTTTACATTGCTGGCTCTTCGCTGGCCTTCAAGCATTTGTTTTTGTTTCAATTGAATATAGGCCTTGGTTTGAAATCGTCCGGTTTGCACATCAAGTTTAATATTCATGGGACCTTCTTCGAATTGCACAGGTCCTTCAGCTGTTTGAATGGTAATCGACTCTTCCCCCGATTCCATGACCAATTCACCCGAATAACGATCACTACCACAAGCAGCCAAAATAAAACTGCTCGTTACTAATAAAATAAGTCTTTTAATCACTGAGTCCTCCCGAACCTTCTTTAACCCTTAAGGCCTTTGCTAACATGAATTTCACACAGAACAAACGAATTTGGATCTTTTGCAAAATTCTCCGGCTTAAAGGGGTTGACGCGAAGCGTTCATATCTTCCCATTCTAATAAATGTGAATGTAAGTTGATAAGATCCTACATTAGATAAAAAGGAGCCCCTGTGATTCTAGAACAGTTTTTTGATCAAACTTCTTCGACTTACACTTATCTCATTGCGCAAAAAGCGGGTTCTGAAGCCATTATTATCGATCCTGTTGAAGAAAACTGCGACCAATATTTGAAATTTATCGGTGAGAGAAAACTGCGGCTCATCGCGGCCCTCGATACCCATGTCCATGCCGACCACATCTCGGGATTAAAAAAACTTCGCGATCTCACGTTGTGCATGACTCTCATGGGGGAAGCATCAAAAACAGACTTAGTCTCGAGAAGACTGGCCGATGGGGAAGTCATTCGGCTGGGGGACATAGAACTAAAAACCTTTTATACTCCCGGACACACAGATGACTCCTATAGCTTTTTATTTGAGAATTATCTTTTTACAGGGGATACCATGCTCATCCGAAGTAATGGTCGAACCGATTTTCAAAATGGAAGTCCCAGTAAACTTTACGAAAGCCTCCAGAGACTTTTCGAATTGCCCAACGAAACAATAGTCCTTCCGGGCCACGACTATAAAGGTGAGAACTATTCTACTATTGGAAGAGAGAAAGTTGAGAATCCAAGGTTCGCCGGACGAACGCGTGAAGAATTCATTTCGATCATGGAAAACCTAAACCTCCCGGACCCTAAGTTGATGGATATTGCTGTCCCGGCAAACTTATCGATGGCCGGAGACCTCAAACAAAAAATTGCAAAGGACTGGCTCGTCTCCGCTGAGGAGTTGGAGGCCAATAGAAAAAATTGGAATATTATCGACCTTCGTGAACCCGAAGAAATTGCTAAGACGGGTACTATCGAGGGCGCTAAAAAGATTGCCTACACACAGCTTGCCAAAGAAATTGATTCAGAAGATTCCGAGATCAGTCGTTTATTAAAAGGTGACAAACGAAATGTTTTTTACTGTGCCCATGGCGAACGCTCAGCCCTGGCCTTAAAAATTGTGAGCGAAAAAGGTATGACCAATATTGGACACCTCGATGATGGTATTTCTATGTGGATCGATTCAGGTCACAATCTAGTAAAAAATTAAGGCCAAATTTGCGCTTCAAGTAGGACTAGTCGTAGGGACCCTCAAGGGAGCTCATTGAGTCGGCCTGCTCCCGCAGTAAACCCAGTACCAAACTGAGGTTTGGATTATTTTTGACTTCAGGTTTTTCAAGTTCAGCCTTCGCATAAGCAACCCACTTCTTTCCGATGTCATCGGCTAAATCGATTTGTTTTTGGAAGTCTTCATAGAATGCTTCAGGCTTGTCATACCAACTTTCGATATGACCTGTTAAATAGTATTCTTCTAATTTTTTGGCCACCACCTCAATCGCTCGAAGTCCTGCCAAAGCCTCTTTGGGAATCTCATCTTTATGCTTTTCAAGAAAGTCTTGCCACGAGAGTCGCGGTCTAAAAAACTGAACACCGTCTTCGTAGTTATTATAGCTCGAACGAAAATGACTTCTCGGCACCAATGAAATGTATTCCGCTTCAAATTCATTAGCCTTGTGAAAGACGAGATCATCAGTGATTAAAAAAGCGACGTGATCCGTTGGATAGTCCCCTTTACCGAGGGCAATTACGTCTCCTTCTCTGAGTTCCTCCCAGGAGATTCTTTCAAAGAGATCAGAAGCAAGTAGCAACTTGCTTTCTTCGGGACCAGCACTGGTTATATAGTCTTTGTATTCAAGAGCAAAAAAGAGGGCACTATAACAGCGGGCTCCTTCATAAATCGTAGTCAGTCCAATCTTTTTAAGAAAACGGTCCGGCAAGGTAGAAAGCCGAATCGGATAGAATCGACTTCCAGGGACTTCGGGAACTTGGATCAATAGATCAGGATTAAAACTCAAGCCTAATCTCTCCAAAATTCTCTGAAACTCATCGGGACGGTCATAGGAAAGATAGGACTCGCGTCCGACGTGTATTATCTTATTCTGACCTTTTCCCTCTTTGTTAAATTTTTCTAAAAACCAACCATCACTCCGATAAAGATTAGGGTGAACAGCTTGACCGGCTTTATCCGCTTCAATGAGAGAAAGAGTTTTGCTTTGGGTGAAGTGAGCCTGACAGGTTTGCGCCCTTGCCAACGGTCCCGAAATACCTATTGCGAGGGTAATAAATAAAAAAGAACGGATTGAGTTCATCAAACAGACTCCTGCCAAAATTAACCCAACCCAGTTGCGACAAATTAGATAAAACGAGCCAAAAAGTCAATTCGGAGGAGAACTAGTGATTAATCCGACGAAAATTTCCAAATTCTACCTTTGAATTTACATCGACCTATTGGCTCATAAAACTCAACCCTCAACGGCAGTTATAGGTCGTTCCAAGATGAAGGTGGGATCGATGTTTCTTGTCAGTCCAGTTGATAGTGGTAGCGTTCACAACCCCGCCACAACGCTTTCGAACCGCAGACTCCCAGTTTTTGATCAGCTTATTATAGAAACGTCGCTCTGCTGATTTTGAGTTCCGCACAGCCGTTCGATATCTATAGATTTTCCCATTAACCTTAACTTCAGAGACATCAATTGCACGAAACGAATTATGGAGGCTTCTTCTCTTTCTGTGATTTCTGTCTCCCGTAATACCGTGGTGAACAAGGTAAATACTTTTTCCACCGGCTATTGAAGGCATTTTCATAAGAACATCATAGAGGCTGGAATGAACAACCCGGGCTCGACTTGTACAGCGACTTGCGCCCGCATAACGGCCTTTTATGGACCCTGAACATTCTTTCCAGGACTTTAATTTTCCTACTGATCGAGATCCACCCTGACCAGAAAGCCTGGTTCGATAGGTCGGAAAATAGAAGTTGGGTACAGCGACAATTTCAATATCAGCTTCATATTCGGCGAGTACCCCCTCTTCATTGAGAAAGCTAATTTCTGGATCATTTATATCTACCGTAACCGACTCACCAGTGACAGGGTCAATTATCTTTGCTCGGCCAAAAGAGTCCAAGCCGATAAATTCTGCTTGAATGTATTCAGCAATGACTTTTTCGTCGGCAGGCCTTTCTTCGTGGGAATGATTTTCTTCTTCGTGATCATGATGACTGATTCTTATCCATTGGTCATCGTCCAATCGTGGTCTTTGATCGACAGGCAATGATGCAATTGATGAGCTGGTAAAACCAATAAAAAGTAAACTTAAAACGATATTCTCTATGCTGAGTAAATATTTTTTGCTTTTCACGTTTCCCCCCTGAAACAAAAGGTAATTTTTTTTTGTTTCTAAAAAACAGTGTGATGAAAATACAAAAATTTTTCTAAGGCAAAGAATCCGCGATGTATCAGAAAACAATTCACAAATGACTCTTCGTGAGGAGACCAGAATGGTCACCCCATGCAATCCACAGAGCCCAAATGTGTCACTTTAGGGACTGACAGCAGGAGTAAATTAAAAGGTTTATCATAATAAAATTTGTCTGAATTTTCGTTTAAAAACCAAGCTTGGCGAGAGAAAAAAGTATATTATAAGCAAGATGATAAAGAACTCCTGAGGTCTGTTTTATACTTAAATTAATAAAGGCAATTGAAACGCAATGAAAGGAGGGGACGCTTGAAACTCATTATATTTTTATTCTGTATTGTGGGCCTCACCAGCTGTACCGATAAAGAAAAATCTAAGCAGGAGCCCATCGAGTCTCAATATTCAAAAGCGATTACCACCGGAGATGCCCTTGGTCTGGACGTTCGCTCCACCTTGGAATTTTCCGCAAATGGTTCGTCACTGGCGATTAATATTCCAGTGGACGAACTCGATCAAAGAGTCCAAGAACTTAGTAAAGACAAAACGATTTTAGTTTTTTGTGAATCAGGTGGAAGAGCTTCAAGTGCCCAAAGTCTTTTAAAGGCAAAGGGATTCAAGAATGTCGTTAATATCGGTGATTGGCGAACATGGAATAGGCTATCTAAAAAGAAATGAGACACTTTTTAAAATACATTGATAACACTTCAATATATTTGTTTTTAGTGGCCAGCCTCAGCTTAGGTCTCGCCCCATTTGTACCAATACCCCATATTGTCGAAAAGTTGATGCAGCTATTTTCTGGCAGTTTGAACAAAGGCATAGACGTCTTCGACTTGCTCTTTCATGGAATTCCATGGCTCCTATTAATCACAAAGGTCATTAGAATGCTCTTCTACAAAAAAGCCCCTCGAACCAGCTGAGATAAGATGCGGCAAGTCATGGGCGATAACCTTAAAATTTCGACAACTTAACCCGCGACACCCCAATGAATTTCGCTCAAGTGGTGACAAATATTTGCATGTGGTTACAGTTCTGTGTAAGTCACACTCATGAGAATTGAGGACTTTAATATTTTTGGCTACGAAGAAACAAAGCTGTTGCTCAATTCTTATCTATCCAAACGGCAAAAAATTGATCCCCAGTTTTCTGTTCGTAAATGGTCCAAAGATTTAGGACATAACTCTCACTCCCTTTTATCACTGCAACTCAAAGGGAAACGAAAAATCAAAATACAGCATATCGATCGCTTTGCTTCATCGATGAGTCTGACGGAATTTGAAACTCGCTATTTTAAAGGTTTAACTCTTTTAGAAAAAGCTCAAAATAGAGAAGAAAAGGAATATCAACTTTGTAAACTTCTCGAAAATGTCCCTCACAGACTCATCAAAACAAAAAAATATCGTCAATTCAGCCTCATCTCTAATTGGCTAAACATGGCCATTATGGCTCTGTCTGAGCTAAAAGAATTTCAAATCAATGAACAATCAGTTTTTAAAAAACTGGGACATCGGGCCTCCGTCCTCGAGATACAAGAATCTTTAAGTCTGTTGCAAAAAGAAAGTCTTCTCAAAAAAGACGGAGAAAATTTTATTCCCATCTATGAAGCTTTAGTAACAGACAATGATGTCTTAGATATTGGGATTCGAAAATATCACAAAGAGGCAAGCTTACTGGCAAAAGAAGCAGTGGACTCTCAGGGACTGAATCAAAGAGAGTTCCAATCCTTTTGCCTTTCCATTTCTAAAGAAAAAATTCCCATAGCCAAAGAATTGGTGAGAAAGTTTCGAGATGACTTTTGCCAACTCGTCGGCGGCTCTGGCGAAGATATTTATAAAATGAACATCCAATTATTCCAATTATCTCGTAGCGCTGAAGAAAAAGACTCTTCGGCAGCCAGAGAATTTGCGCATGGGATGCCACTAACGGAGGATGTATGAAATTTATTTTATTAACCGGCGTACTTTGCTTATGCGTATCAACTTTTGCTCAGGAGCAAAAAAATACCGAGCCACAGGGCTCAAAACTTTTTACAGAGTCGTTTTTAGACTCTCTTGAAAAAAGAGTTCAAGATCGGAATTTCCCTTGGCTCGAAGAAAATGGCCAGAATTTTAATCACAATCAAATATATATACCAGATAACTACGATTACAAAATCGTGGAGGCTCTACTATTGAGATCCAATGGGTTTGGCCCAGGTAATGGCGGAAACCAATATATATTCGAGGCCGATTCTATAGCCCGAGACATCGTACAAATTTTAGAAGAAAACCCAGATCAATTTTCCGAAGTTAACATTTCTAAATTTAAACGCCTCCTCAAAGAGACTGGATTGTTTTTTGTAAGCGAACTTCCAGATGAAGACTTGCGAGAGCTTGAAGGCATGAACTTTTCAAATGATCGAATTATCTTAATTAAATCTTCGGCTTGGGAAAGTTTGAATGTGACTCAAAAAAGACGACTCCTCTTTCATGAATATCTCGGAGTAATGGGCTTAGAAAAAAACAATGCCTATATTTCGAATCGTATCAATACGATCGAGTTCCATTCGATTGCTAAAGAAGAGATTAATATTGAAGATCTCAAGTGGATTTATACGAGTAAAAACTCTGAAAATTTGGCCCTAAGTATTCGACTGAAATTGGATGGAACCGGCCAGTATATTTCCAGAGAGGGCTCCAGGACCGTCACTTGGAAGAAAGAGAATTCGCGAATTCTCATTTCATTAGATAGTAAGCTAAGTACAATCGGATATCCTGTCTTACAAAACCCCTTTACGGGCCGAACGGAACAAGTCCAAAGAACTTATAGTCTTTTGAGCCTTGAAATCTACAGAAAGGATACTGGCTTTATATCGATTCAATGGACAACTGAGACCTGTGATCTCTTCGACACCGGCAATGGTCAACCCAGTGCTATCGAATGTAAAAATAAGGTGGAAATTGAAGATAACCTAACTGCACAAGATAAATTAAATGCCCTGGCAGTTCGAATTGCAGAGGGAGACCTCATTGTCTTACCACAGCTCAACGGCGATAGAGACGAATCTCTCCTTCATGAACTTTATAAGGATCGCGCGGTTTTATCTCCTCTAAACTGGGCTAATTTACCTATTGGCAGCCAGATCGAAAGTAACATTCCGACTGCAAGAGACTTCGCCGTCACGAATTGGGTTTTTGCTGACAACACACTTTTTTACAAAACAGCTTCCGGATACTCCTATGAATTGCGAGTTATAAAAAGTCTCCATGGTCTCGATCGAGCTATTGTTTACGCAAGTAATGGAAATACTCAACGGGTGTTTTTTGCCCCGTTCATTGTTATCCCCGGTGGACAAGTCCCAAAAATGACTCAATCAGATTTTTATGGCGACTTTCTTCCCATCTATTCGGGGGTGAGACATACTCTAGAAGAACAGGAGCCCTATAGCTTTGCACAAGACCATACGGGAGGTTTTGCTTCTGGGAGCTTCAGTCCCGATGGAACTCGCTCAAGTTTTTATAATCATTGGTATTGGATGATGACGCCACAAGGAGCTTATGCCGCTCGGTATAGGTATAAAGATACTTTCGGCGTTCCTCAGTCCAAGGAAGAAGTTCTTGATTGTGCCAGCTCCAATAGAGACTGTTACGTTTACAATGGTAGAACCTATATACCACTGCGAATTTCTGGTAACCGATATACATTTTTGCGAGTATTTTCTTATATGCGAACTAAACAAGAATTGAGTGGCTCAAATTCTACTAAATCAGATCGTCACAAGATAGAAAGTATCAATTCAGAATATTCGATTTGGGTTATGGATAAGCTCTAAAAAAAGCCAAGGGCAATTTTTATCCAAAGCCCCAGTACGCAAAGAGCTCCAAAAATATAGACGAATCCGCGATGGCGCACATTATTGTTAATCAGATGAATATAACTGTGTGCCATGCGGCTAATAATGAAAGCGTAGGCGAGAACAACAACTAAGGGACTCGCTATCTTTAAAAGTGCAATGGCCAGACAGGCCACCATAAAAACAACCGGAACTTGAAACTGGTTTTCGAAATGATTTTTGTAGACCTCTAGCTCTCTGGGTACCTCTCCCTGATAATCGCGAAAATAGCTCAGACGAATCGTCTTGTTTTTGACAGCTTTATACCGCTTTACAAACATCACAAGGCCTAGAGTAATAATGTAAGCTAAATAAAGGGGTATGAGAATAATTATCGCTTTTTCCACAGGTCCTCCCGGAGTATGAGTCTAATGCTGACCCTGTTGGCTCGAACCCTAATTAGATTCATAACTTCTGTCAAAACAAGCCTAATGAAACTTAAATGAAAACTTAAATAGGCTCTATTGCATTACTAAATAAGAGTTTGACCAAGGGCGCCGAAGGCAATAAGCCCTAAAACACTAATAGGAGTTTACCATGCCTTTACTTAAAAATACCTTTCTTCTCTTGAATCTAATCTTATGGATTCCCAGCTTAAATGCTCAAGTTTACGATGAATCCGTCAAAGACCTTAGATATGTTTTTGTTGCCAAGCACCAAGGCTATACCTGTGAGCGATGGGGGAGAGAAGGCTATAAAGATTCCAGCCTTGAAGAGTCCGGGATTGTTATTCAAAGCTTAGAAATTACTAAAAATACCCGCAATATTCGCATTCTTGTAAACAACATTTCAAAGACCTGCGAATATCAAGCTTATTTTAGTCGCGAGAAGGGGAGTACAGAAGCGAACTTTCTATTCTCTAGTATTCAAGGTGAATCCTGCCAAAATTTTCTACACGAAATCGATTTACTGATGGCTGGTGGTTGGAATTATAAATTGAAAAATCTTAAATATCTTTCTGTTCAATTTTCTACACCTATTGTGAGCCAATGTGATAACCTGACCGGAGAAAGTTACGTTCGTTTTATTTATGACATTCTAGGAACTTAGGATTAATGGCCACTTTTAATAATATTTTCTTAAGTATTGTGATAGTGGCCTTATTTGCTATAAGCCAGTGGGAATCAATTTCTGGAAGCACTTTGCTCTCCGAGTCCCTATCTCATATGAGTTTTCATTTTTTTCTACTATTTATTTTTTTCACCCTATTGAGCGTGATCAGAAAGTACTGGGTTCCCTTTGCGCTTTCATCAATGGCCACCATCTTTCTAGCCTTTCAAATTCTTCCCTACTACCTGACAAGTATTGATGATCTTAGCATCAAGGTTGGACCTCCACTTCAGCTACTAATGCTAAATGTGAATCGACAAACGGGAAGTCCAGATAAATTAGTTCAACTAGTAGGCAAGCACGATCCTGAGATTATATTTTTAATGGAAGTCAGTCCTCGATGGCAGGAAAGCATCGAAAAAATTGGCAAGAGTTACACTCACCAAAAAGTAATTTTACGCCAAGATAATTTCGGAATGGCTCTTTTGAGTAAAATCCCATGGGAAGCTATTATGAGTCTTAGCTATGGCCCAAAGAAGATCCCATCACTGGTCACTGAGTTCGTAATTGAGGAAACAAAGGTCTTTAATATAGTTTTTACCCACCCTCCTCCTCCCATTAATCAAGAATTCTATGAACAGAGAAATGATCAGCTTCTTCAAGTTGCCCAGGCCTTAAAAGAACTTTCCGAACCAAAGATGTTGTTTGGGGATCTAAACATCACCGCCTGGACTCGACGATTTGAAAAGTTTAAAATCGGCCTCAAACTAAAAGACTGTCGAAAGGGCTTTGGCTTAAGACCGACTTGGCCGGCCCAAACCTATCCAGTGCAAATCGCAATTGATCAATGCCTTTATAGCAGAGGTGTTCAAATTGTTGATATTAAAACGCTCGAAGACATAGGCTCGGACCATTTGCCGGTCCTCACCCAATTCGTTATTCCAGACTAATTATTTCTCTCTGGTAGTTTCAAGGTGTTGTAGAGAGTTTTTTGTTTGCTTAAAAACTGATTGAACCAGTTCTTTCTCTTATTGAGTACATTGTATTTATAGGTAGCTCCAGCGTAGGAGAACTCTCCTCCTCCGGTAAGGTGTTTTGAGAGTTTTCCATTTTTACCAGCCAAACGAGGCTCGATATGGAAACCCCTTGTGGCCCCTTCTTGGGAGTGACAACCGGTACAAGTTCTTACGGCAAAGGCATGTCGCATGGATTCAATCTTGCTGTCGCTCCATTCAGCTGGCAGTGATGCTTTTCTAACCTCCCAAATGGGTCCATTGCCACGAATTCGACCGAAGGGTGCTAACATCATAAGGGTGTCCTCATCAATATCACCGGTGGGAGGGTCATTTCGGGCAGGTCCCGTGTGCATTCCAAAAGGCATCGTAGTTGTGGTTGTTCCGCAGCGATCAGACCAATAATAATTTTTGTTAGCTCCGCTCCCTCTTGTTTTTAGTAGGTCCAAATCATCTATCAGGGCGCGCCTGTGATCTCGCATAATTGCATAACCCGCACGAAGGTGATCATAACTATTACCACGAAGGGCTCCCAACACCGAATCATCAGGGTCATCGAGGTTATATCTCCGCGTTGTCATATCGAGATCGTTCACTCTGTCTTTCCAGTAATGTTCGAGAGTCTTTGTAACAGCATGGGAATTGTTCAAACATTTATAAGGTTCCCTTCGCAGTTTTCTGGGAATCAATAAGCCATTGGCGTTGTTCATATTATTCACAACCGATCCAGATCTAAAGATATACCATTCTCGAAGTTCATATACTTTGTTAGCAATGTCGGTGTTAGACTTGAGAGATAAAAAGTTTTCAGGGCGGGCTGCCAGCGAAAGCACTCTCTTTAAGAGATTGGCGTGGGCCGTAGAATTTGAAGTATTCTTTAGGGTCTGCCAAGCTTGAGCCCAAAGCTTCATTTGATTCTTCCAGTCGGTTTCGTTTTCTCCCAAGCTGTAGAGACTTGGAGTCGATGAAAGTCTAAATGGAAAGTTTCCGGTACCTTGTCTTTTAATTACTGGAAGGCGGTAACTAACGACGAAAGCCATGGGGTAGGCCTTTCCCGTCGCCTTATCGCCATCGCTGCAGTTTGAGTTTTCGTAACTCGAACTTCTATCAATAAGATTATAGATCAAATGAACTTCTCCCAAAAATCGGGGAGTGGATGTTGCTAAATTGGTCAATCGATCGTCGTATTCCCCAGCCAAATCCATCCGATTGGCAACCGCGAGTAGACGAAAGGTTTTACTTTTTAGCTCTTCTGGGTCGTCGATTTGTTTGATCGCTCGAAAATTATTGTCATTTCGATGTATAAGCTTACAGTCTTTATCGGTCCAACGCTGTAATACCCTTTTCATATAACGATCACTATTAGGTGCTTGACCTAATTGCAGCTGTCCTCTTGCAACATAGTCATCCTGCTGATTTTGCGCCAGTTCAAAGATCTGCGCCACCCAGCGCCCAGCCGATCGAGTAGAATTAAGATTTGCTTCATTCTCCATTTCTCCGACTTTGCCCAACAAATATCCCATATCGAAATCTTCGTTGACCTTATCGAGAACCGAATTATCGCTAATTAAAATACTTTTACCAATGTCATCATTATCGAGGGCACTGGACGTCACTTGATTTTGACCTTCCATTGAAGATTGGTCCGTATTTTTCATGGCAAACTCACCACAATTTTGGAAACCCAGAACAAGAGCAGTAGACAGCGTAAACAGCACTAGTAAGTTTTCTAACTTTTTCAT
Organism: Bdellovibrionia bacterium; assembly: GCA_030424665.1. Taxonomy (GTDB): domain Bacteria; phylum Bdellovibrionota; class Bdellovibrionia; order Bdellovibrionales; family JAGQZY01; genus JAUHWN01. Next base: position 24,486 of record JAUHWN010000051.1, read on the forward strand.
TACATTCCCCTTCAAATTCGAAACAAACAAGCTCAAGTCTAGTATCAACTCTTCGGGAGACATTATTGGTAACAATAATGTCGAATATAAGCTCTTGTTTTTACTGGCTCTTTTGACATTTTAGGCGATTAAGGGATTGTGCTCTATTGAGACCCTTAGTGGGGATCTTTCCTAATCATCTCTAGAAGGAGATCTGCTTCTTTTCGTTCTTCAATCTTTTTAGATATTGCCTTTTTAAAAATCGGTCGAAAGATTTTACGACTTGGTGACTCAAACTTCGAGCGCACAATATGGCGAATTGCGCGTCCACATTTTTTAAGAAGTTTAAACGACTTTTTATCGACACATGGGGAATTGTCGAGAAATCCAGCAAGGATTTTCCGCATGAATTTAATTTTCGACTCAGCCTCTTTATCTAGGGCCTCAGGATACTTTAGGGCGAAACTCTCAAACTTGAGAAGAAGCTTTGCGACGTCCATAAAGGGCTTTAACAACGAAGCATCGTCAAGCACCACAACACTTTCATATTCCGTAATTAACGCTTGGTATGCCTGCCCCGAAGGAGTGTTGGTGCTCGATTTGAGTTTTAAGTAATAACTCTCCTTATCGAGAAGGTAATAAGACCCCTCCGAGGACCTGATTTCCATACCGTATTTTTTTAAATCCTCTGAAGAAAATTCCAGTATTGAATCTAGGTTCTTTTTTCCGTCGTACTTGGATAAAAATTTTAAAGAGATGAGGTCTGAATACTGAGACCGCAGGTACCTTGCAACTTCTATAATGTCTTTTTCACATTCAGGCTTTTCAATAATAAGCTCTTTGGCCCTACTTTCGATCTTCTCGAGGGTCTGCAGCTCCTTTTTAATGGGTAGTTCTTTAAATTTCCCCTCACAGACTTTTTCTTTGGCAAGTGCTGAATTACAAACCAGAAAGAGTGCCAGAAGAAATTGGGCCAACTGAGGGGCGTGATTCGTATACACCCAGTCCACGCCACGGTTGACCTCGCGAAAAAAAAGATTTTTAGAATCCGGAAATCCAGTACCTACCTTGATACCTTTTTTCTTGCACTTCTGATTCATGGACTGATTTAAAAGTAGATACTGACCGGTAAAGCCACCGAGATCTTCACGAAGACTCTCATCAAATACATCCTTTATATTGAGGCGAGCGATCGAAACGAGTGCCTTTTTATCAACAAAATGGAGGGCCCGAAACCGTGGAATCTCAAGGGACATAAAGTGATAGTCTTCTATGGGCTTCAAAGTTTTTAAGAGGTCTTTAAGGATACTAACGTGGCTTTCTGTTAACTGAGTTTTTAACTCAATCATAAAGTGGAGCTTCTGACCAAGCTCTTCAATAACTTCTGCAAAAGTGGGGATTTGTGGAACTACTCTGCGAAGATCTTCGAAATTCATATCTGCAATCACAAGGTCTTTTTCGAAGACTCGCACGGTCGATTCATCGTGATGCACAATGGGTACATCGTCTTTGGTGAAACGAACATCAAATTCGATGGCCCAAATTTTGTGATTTAAACACTCTCTGAAAGCGGGCAGAGTATTTTCAAGTCGGTCGGTGAGATTCCAAGCTCCCCTGTGGGCCACGATTTTGACCTTTGACAGCTCTTCATCTGAAGGAGCTCTTCTCGGTATAAATCGATAGATAAAACTACTCACCATTTGCAGGCTGTCTGTCAAAGTCGGCATAGAGTCCTATGTTAAAAAGTTATTGGGTGCTTGTCATTGATCTATGGTCTTTTATTTGCGATTTCACCTGGGAAGGGACGTACAGGGATCGTGAAATCTGAGATTTTGATTTGTATTTGTCTTAAGCTAAAAAGCGAATTGAAAAGTAAACTAAGTTGATCGCAATCATTCCAGCAAAAAGGCTGTAGCTAACAAGTTCGCTTGGAAAATTTAAAGTCTCTGTGTAGTTATTCTGTTCCATTATTCCCTCCAGTGTTACCCATGTCCCCTTGGACACTTTCAATATGTGGGAGGGTCATTAGGCTTCGAACCGAAAAGGGTGGCGAGATCTAACTTACTAATTTATATGAGGTTTTTGGTCCTGAACCGATTTTTTGAAGCTCTCCAGAGTCTACCAAATCGGTGATCAAACGGTTTGCGGATCGATCTGAGACCTTTAAATGGTTCTGGAGCTCCTTACGGGTAAAGGGAATGGTATTGAAATGACCGCGAATTAGAGCCAAGTGATGATTCGATTTATCAACAGCTGAGCCAGACTCAATATACCTCACCTTCAAGGGTTTTCTCGTTCTGAGACGATAACCAAAAGCCTTATTATTGGTGACCTCTAAACCGTAGTCTGTGGGTTCGATAATATTCTTGAGCTTTCGAATCGACTTATAAACTCGATCCTTGGACGTTTCGGGGTGAAAGTATTCACCTTCGTAACAGTCTTGAAAGATCTCGTAAACTGAGATCGGACTATAGAAGTCTTTAAATAGTGAAACCGTGAGCCTGTGAGTCATTTCTCCCGGCTTAATAAAATCGATTTTACCGTTAATCATACCCGTTTCTAAATCGAGAAGGGGAGTGTCTTTGCTGGTCTTCTTGCCAAAATGAACAATGGTATCAGCTGGTGGCTCTTCCGTCCAAAACTGAAGGGCGCGCTGCCGATAGGCCTCATGGGGAGTAGAGTAGTAGACGCGCTGAAACAGATCCCGATCTTTTGTGAAAATGGCCTGATAAAGATCGCAGTCTCTTAGTGTTTCCCAGTGATTAAATTGCCTGGCAAGGGATCGCACCTCATTCAGCTCAGAAGTCGTATCATTAAGGGGCTTACCGAGAGCAAACCGCGAAATCACCAACCATTTTTTTGCAAAAATCCAAGTGCGGCTATTTGAATTTTTTAGCATCTCTTCAGCTTCTTTGAAATACTGATGAGCCTTGCCAAATTTCTGGCTATAGAATTGAATTTGTCCCATCATCTCTCGAGTATTAGCCATGATGAGGCCATAATTGTTCACAAGTGAAATCTCATCCAGCTCTTCCAAAAGATTTTCAGCTTTTTTAAAGTCTTGGCTGCCAATATAGGCCGATGCAAGATTTAACATGGCGACCACCTTGCGGTATGGATCTTCGATAGCTTCCACTGAGAGTTCAAGCAATTCCGAAGCTTTTTTATTGTTCCATGATTTAAAAAGAACATCGACATATTCAGAGCTGTAGTCTTTAACGATGGAGTTACTAATGGACGAAAAAAGTTCTTCAGCCTCTTTGTAATTTCCGA